>CANDEX010000014.1 GCA_947383875.1 uncultured Azospirillum sp.
GCATATTGCAGTTTTTGCTCTTCCGGCAAATTTGCAAAATACTTTTGAGCTTCTTGCACCGGATTAGATTGCACTCTTCCCAAATCTTGCAAAGCCGTAAGCATACATTGATCACAAAAATTTTTATCTTGCGGATTTTCTGGAGATAAATAGGATGAAAAATTCCCAATCGCTGATATATATTGCTGATAAGTTCCCGGCGTCGGATTCATATTAAATTGTTGACGCAAAAACATAACTTGTTGATATGCCGAATCTCTCTCGGCTAGAAGATTATTAATCATCACAGACCTCCACCAAAACCTTATAGTGGTAATGTATCACACCCAATCAACGCTGTCAATATTTTTTGTCCAAAACAGGAAAATCAGATAAAAAAATACAGATTTGCCAAACAGCAAATCTGTATCGTCAATCACCAAATATTTTACAGGCGGGATTTCAGCCTAAACTCTCTTTTTATTATCTCTCCCACTGCACTAAGCAGAAAACTGATAATAATTAAGAAAGAAATAAACACAAATGCCGTAAAGAAAAACCATGCATGAGGGAAGACAGACATCACCGGCCGCGCAATATTTGACGCCCAACCATCCAAAGTGAAAACCTGCAACAATGTAAACAATGAATCTCCGAGAGTTGCAAACTCAACAAATATATCCCCAAACAAACAAACGGCAATAATTGCAAAAACATAAAAGAAAATCGTAAACACAGCTAACATTGCCATAAATATCGGCAACAAAGCGATAAATGTATTAATAATGGACTTAAGCCGAGAAAACCGATTGACATATTTCAACGAACGGAACAAGCGAAACGTTCTCATGACAATAAAATAGCTGGCAAACGGAACGGAAGAAACCGCCACAACAATCAAATCAAAAACATTCCATCCGGATTTGAAAAAACCTTTGCCATAAGCATACAGTTTCATCAGCATTTCCATGATAAAGATTGCCATACACAGGCGATCAAGAATGAATAACACATTATCAAAAAAGACATTGGTAATCTCTGAAGTCATGAACCCCAAAGCAACTGCATCCACACAAATCAGGAATAAAATAAAATAGTCAAAGCTTTTACCTTCAACCAATTTTTTGACTTTTCGTTTATCTTTTTCCCATGCTTTTTTAATCATTACTGTTATCCTCTGTTTAACTGTACGATGAGTGGTGATTTTAACTTATTGCGCATAAAATGCAACAATTATTGCAGCCATCGTGATAGCAGGCCCAAACGCCCCCGAACGCTGCCGTTTAAGCAACGCATAGCCGGCAAAAACAACGCAGGATAAAATAATCACATACAACAGCGATTCAAAACCCAGCCACGCACCAACGGCAGACAACAGCTTAATATCTCCGCCACCAAACACATCTTTGTTTTTCCAAACCAGAAACAAACTCGCCACCACCGGCAAGATATATCCGGCCACAGCACCGATTGAACTTTCAGCCGGACCAACCCAAGCTCCAATCAATACGGAATATAAAAATCCGGCTAACAACAAAGGCATCGTTAAAATATCCGGAAGATACATTGTTTTATAATCAATTTCCTGCAATAACAGCAAGACCCAAATAAAAGCCAGATACCACCAAACATAAGCCACCCCAAAACGCAGCACCGCAGCATACGAAACCGCCGCGGAAACAATACCATAACCTAAAGAGCGCATAACATAAGCACTCATCAGCTTTTGATAATGAGGATTATTTCTCTTCTTTTCAGCAGCAACCGTTTTCACCGGCCAAATTAAACGATATAAAGCATATCCCGGTGTCGCAGGCATAAATTTAGCAAATCGTCTAGCCATATAGGGAACAAAAGCCCCAAACAAAAAACCAAAGAAAATATAAAACATAACGATTCTCCTTTGTATATTGCCGCCAGTCTATCCCTAAAAAAATAAAATTTAATTAAAAATCCCGGAACAGTTTTTGCCCGGGACTTTTCTTATTTGACGTTATTGTTAAAAGCGTGAAGAATATATCCGCTCACCACTTCCGAATAATAAGACGGATCTGTAATCGCCTCACCCTCTGCTATTTTTGCCTGATCTAACAGAATACGCGATACTTCTTCCACTTTCGGACGCAACGCCTCATCCCCCATAGCTTCGCTCAGCTTGATAATCAGCGGATGATAGGGATTCAGCTGTAAAATCCGTGAACTCGCAAAAGCCGTTTGCTGCTGATGATTGCGCATCAGGCGTTCTAAATGAATGCTCATCTGCCCGTTTTCTACAGTCAAACTGACCGGCGATTTAGTTAATTTATCTGTTGTTGTTACTTTCGCCACTTCATTCTTAAACATCTCTGTCATCAAATCGGCAAGTTTCTGCAAAGACCCCTCTTCAGCTTTCGGCTCATCACGTTTTAAACCCAAATCAATATCTGCCTGAGAAATATGTTTGATGGCAAAATCATTATAATTCAACAAAGTTTGTGTCCAGAACTCATCAATCGGATCCACTAACAATAAAACTTCAATTCCCTTTGCTTTAAAAGCTTCCAACTGCGGATTATTCACCAAAGTTTTCACATCATCTCCGGTAATGTAATAAATCGCTTTCTGCTCTGGCTGAGCTCGACCGATATATTCATCCAAAGAAGTCAATCGTTCAGCATCATGCGTTGAATAAAAACGAGATAACCCGGCAATTTCAATTCGATTCGCAAAGTCTTCATAAATACCTTCTTTAAATGCGATACCAAAGGCATCCCAGAATTTTTTATAATCATCATAATCCTTGCTGCGGTTTTTTAATTCTTTCAACAAACGATTCACCGTGCCGGAACGTATTTTGGCAATCAAAGGAGATTGTTGCAACATTTCACGCGAGATGTTCAGCGGCAAATCGGCAGAATCCACCACACCACGCACAAAACGCAGATACGATGGCATTAACTCTTCAACTTTATCAGAAATAAACACTTTATTGACATAAAGTTTTAATCCCGTTTTGCGATCAGGCTGAAACAAATCATACGGTGCTGAAGCGGGAATATACAATAATCCGGTATATTCAATATTACCTTCGGCTTTAAAATGCAGTGTCATCCACGGCTCATCAAAGTTCTTTGAAATATGATGATAAAATTCTTTATATTGCTCCTGCGTAATCTCGCCTTTGTTTTTTGCCCACAAGGCCGACCCTGTATTAACCGTTTCCTCTCCGGCTTTTCCCAATTCCAAAACAATCGGATAATCAATATGATCAGAATAAGTTCGAATAATCTGCCGCAAATAAATCGTATCTGTAAATTCCTTGGCATCTTCCTTCAAAAACAGCTTAATAGACGTACCGTTATGGTCACGCTTGCCCTCGCTGATTTCAAAACCGCCGATTCCATCGGAAATCCAAACCCAAGCCTTATCTTCTCCGGCGCGACGGGTCGTGATTTCCACTTTGTCCGCCACCATAAATGCCGAATAAAAACCGACACCGAATTGTCCGATTAAATCAACGGCTGAACCGTTATCTTTCACATTCTTAACAAATTCTGCCGTTCCTGATTTGGCAATCGTACCGAGATGATTAATCAAATCATCTCGATTCATACCAATACCATTATCCTCAACAATCAATGTCTTATTTTCGGCATCGGGAATAATTTTAATTTTTAAACCGCCGGCATCTTTAGCAATATCAGGATGCGTCAAAGCCAAATACTTCAGCTTATCTAAGGCATCACTGGCGTTTGAAATCAGTTCTCGTAAAAAAATCTGCCGTTCCGAGTATAGCGAATTAACCACAATATCCAACAATTTGCCGACTTCGGCCTGAAAATCCATTTTATCACTCATTTTAATACTCCGATTAAACAATTTACCCATAATATGGGAAGTAAAACCGCCGAGCGCAAGGTTTCCCCGTCAAATATTCATCACAAAACGTTTTTTTGCTTGATTTTATACTAAATCCGGCTAGATTAAGCACTGACAAATGACTAACTAACTAGGAGTTAAATTTATGGTTTCTGTTGTAAACGATTCCTGCATCAAATGCAGATCCTGCGTTGAAGTTTGCCCGGTTTCCGCTTTCCGTGAAGGCGACAGCCAAATGGTTGTAGATCCGGATACCTGCATTGATTGCGGCGTATGCATTTCCGAATGCCCGCAGGAAGCTATCAGCAACGATGCTGACGCTGACCCGAAATGGGTTGCTTTCAATGCCGAAAAAGCTGCTGAATGGCCGGAAGCATAATCTTTCCGCATTAAAGTTCCAGCCCCTGCATAAGCAGGGGCTTTTCATATAAATAAACACTTCTGAGACAGGCTTTATCTTAACGGCACAAATTATCTGGCGACCTGTTTTCCCTTGCCGGGATGAAACGGCAACCCGTTTTTTCCGCCGCGACGAGACTTATTTCCGGGACGCGGTGCCATATGCCGTTCACTTCTGTCAAAATATTGACGTTCTTCTTCGGCAAGAATCTTATCTTCGCTCTCCATTTCCTGCCGGCGATTTTCTGCTCTGCGATATTTTTCCAGAATCCGTTCTGATTCGATAAATTCTTTTTCCGCATGAGTACGATCTTCGGCACGCGGTCCGGTACCATATTTCTGTCCTTTTTCAGGAACAATTTCTTTGCGCCGCTCATGCATCATTTTTTTAACCGCCTCATTATGTTTTTCAAGATATTGGCGACAACCGGGCGGAATCGTTTGTAAATGTTCGGCTTCCAGATTAATCACCCCCGGCGGATTTTTCAATTTCATTTTAAACTGCAACGCCGCAGCCAAAAGTTTATCACGAAATTCAGGGGTACGAATATTATTGAACTCTATTGTATCTGCGCCGCTGTCATGCGCAGCTTTAACCAAAGCATAGAAATAATCATAATTCAAAGGTTGTCCCGGCTCTGTACTTTTAAGTGTGACATCAATCTTATCCGGCTGAGGCGACTTTTGGAGTGTGTAAATTGCTCCGCTGTCTCCGCGCTTACGAGCAACCGGACTCAATGGAGAAATCTCAATATCAACTACCGGATAATTCTTATCGTCCGAATTGGAACGAACTTCCGTAATTTTCCGCTTCGGTTGCCCTGTCGCCTTATCAACATTTTTATCACACCATTTTTGCAAAAAATCGGGATAATTTTTGACCCAGCTTGGTTCCTCAGGTTCTGTTTCAATTTCAGTTTTCTTTTGTAAAGGGTGTTGCTGAGGCTTTACAGCTTTTTGCTCACGCTGTTTCTTAAGCTCCTCAATTCGTTGTTCCGTACTTTTAACTTCCGGAATTATCTGAGCTTGTTGCGGGGCAACCGACTTATCTTCTGCCGCCTCACTGATACTGAATATTTTAGGCTTATCTGCAGATTGTCGCGGTTGTTGCGCCAAAGAATGCGAAGTCGTTAATTCTTCCTCATTCAGACTGATGGCCCCTCGCTCGCTCAATAACGAAATTTGATCGAATTGAAGTTTGCCATCCCTTGTAACCAATTCTGCCAATGCTTTTTCATCTACAATTTTATAGCCAAGCTTTTCCAGTTGACTTTTTACCTTATCAATCGCCTGAATGCCTTGCTGCGGCTTCTTTGCTTTTTTAGCTGCTTCATACGCTCTTTTTTTAGCTTCAGCCTCTCGTTCGGCTTTAGATAGAATTTTCATTGTACTCATCGTCCCAATGTTAGATATAAGCCTATAGTATCACAAAAAACATATTTTGTCTAATTTTTTCTATGCATTACAAAGCTTCTTCAAAGCAGCAACACTCACAGCTTGCAAATAAGGATTGCACTGTTTTTCAACCCCTAAAGTAACGGGAGCAACTGACCGTTTATTTTGAATTTTCTCTACGGCATTTTCAATATATTCTTTCAATATTTGGCTGTTCGGATTAAAATATTGAGCAAAACCAATACCGTGAATCGTATATTCATGCCCGGGATAAAAATTAACATCATTAGGAAGCTGCTTAATTTTTTGCAGAGATTCAAACATCATTTCAGCCGTGCCTTCAAATAATCCCCCTATACACAAATTGAACAAAGTATCCCCGGTAAACAAAGCCTTAGCTTCCGGGAAATACCATAATATATGCCCGATAGTATGCCCATCCACACGAATAATCTGCGCCTGAGAATTCCCCAAATTAAAAAAATCCCCGTCTTCAAGAGCGATATCCAATCCCGGAATACGTTGACAATCTGCAGCCCCTCCGACAACTTGCGCACCATAGAGTTGTTTCAGTTCCAGATTGGCATCGGTATGATCATAATGATGATGCGTATTAAAAATATAATCCGGCTTGATATTAAGCTCTTTGCAACGATGAACTATCGGCGCAGCTTCCGAAGGATCAACAACTGCACTTTTTCCGCTTTCTTCATCAATCAGCAGCCAAGCGTAATTATCCATCGTGCCGGCTCGACATAAAACAGGTTCAATTTTCAGATTGCTCATTGCCATTCTCCGTAATTTTTTTCTTATAAATAATCATCAGGATTAATTTCATCAATCTGATCCGGTGAAATATATTGATCGGCATAAGCCAGATAAACTTTTCCGGATATAAAAACTCTGTATAAGTCCGGATCAATGTGACCGTTATTCTTCATCTCTCGCATAATATTCAAAACCTGAGATAATTTCTTAGGTTCTTTATAAGGACGATCATTAGCCGTCAATGCTTCAAAAATATCGGCAATCGCCATAATCTTGGCCGGAACAGACATCTGACTGCCGATAAGCCCGTTCGGATATCCTTTACCGTCAACCCGTTCATGATGAGCACCGGCATATTCCACAACCTTAGACAGCTCTTTAGGAAAAGGCAGAGCTTTCAGCATATCGATAGTAACAACGATATGCTCATTAATTTTATTGCGTTCTTCTTTGTTAATTGTCCCTTGCGGCACCTCCAGATTATATAATTCACCGCGATTATACTGATCAAAAAGATGATCTTCTCTGTTTTGAAGCAAGGTTTCTACGGCCGGATTATCATAAATATCAGGATTTTTGATATGATCCCGCTCAGCCCAAGACAATCCTTTCATACGGCTGAAATATCTGGTAAAAGGAATGCGAGATATCCGTTCCAATTCAGCATTGTCTCGCTCTGTCATTTTTTTATCACCAATATTACACTGAGCAATAAAATCGTAATCCTGCTCCAATTGCTTAACCTTACTGACAAACTCAGCCTGCAGGTTCTCCGCATTATCAGCATTTGCCAATCTTTTTTTCAGATATTCAATATGAGCATCGCGCCGCAAAATTTCAAAACGATTACGAATTTCATGAATCCGATTATAAATGGTTTCAAGCTTAGTGGCTTTATCAACAATATACTCCGGTGTGGTAACCTTTCCGCAATCATGCAGCCAAGAGGCAATATGCAACGTATACCAATCATTGCTGCTCATTTCAAAATCACGCAAAGGTCCGCTGTCTTCCTGAACGGCAGCCGTTGCCAACAACCTGGCAATAACGGGAACACGCTGGCAATGAGCACCGGTATAAGGAGATTTGGCATCAATAGCTCGCGCCAAAACTTCAATAAACGATTCCAAAAGCTGCCCATAAGCCTCATTAAGCTGCTTATTCTCCAACAACAAACCGATAATATTACAAACTGAAATGGTATTTTTTTGAACATCGGACGAAAAAGTCATGGTTCGACCGTTTTCATCCCGCGGATTAATGAACTGAGCCACACCGATAATATATCCGCGACGCGTATATATCGGAAAGCTTAAAACAGAAAGGGTCGCATAATTATTGCTTTCATCAAAATCCGCAAAAAAGCGATTATCATAATCTTTATTGGCATAGACATTGTCTGCATTAATAACACTCTTGGTAAAGAAGCAGGTTTCAGCAACTGATTTCTGAGGTAAATTCTTTTGCTCCGGTAAAAAAACGGTCGGCGCGTAAATTAAATTATCAGATCCGCGACGGGTAATTTTCAAACTCTTATTAACCATGTAACTCAGAGTAAGAAATTTTTCATCATCAATATTATAAAACAAATATCCGTCAGCCCGACATAACTCTGCAGCCGTATCCATAATTTTTTCAACGGCTTCAGCATGATTCGGCTCAGTCAGTGCCAAATCGCTGAGCTGTAAAATTGAAGTTAAATCACGCGTATTTGTGAAGGCCAAAAGATATTCTCCCTGCTTACTAAGGATTACAGTTTAGACCCGAGTTAGTTAAAAAATAATCAATTAACTGATTTTAGAGATAAGATAATTAACATCTTCCTCGCTTAGTTCATCACTTGCGGCACTGACGGAAAGAATACGTTCAATAACTTTATGAATAAAAGCAGCCCGCTCACTTTTCTGACAACCGAAACGAATATCCCGAATGACGTTTAATGCACTGAAAACCGCAGGAAACATACTTTTGGGAATAAACGCTTTACGCAAGAGATTGCGAATCATAAAATCGACTTGAAGATTAAAAAGAATTTTCCGAACTTCAAGCAACGGCGTGTTGGAAAGATAAACCAGAGCATATTCAAAAAACTTCAAATCCCCCATGCATATAGAACGAACAACCAATGACGGTGTCAGATGATTAGCCGTATAAAGCTGATGTACAAGCTCTTCAATCTGCTTATCACTGCTATATTCTTCAGAAATACGCAGCGTGGTTTTTTCTTTAACCTGCTCAACAATATCTGCAGCAATATTATCCGGCAGTTTATGTATAATAATCAACCGCCGTTGTAACTCTTCAGACAAAGAACTGACAATTTTTTCTATTACGGAAACCGGAAGATCAGAACGATAAACCAAATGTTTTTTAATATCTTCACTGTCGGAATATTTATCAATAATCGAATCATAGGTTGCTTCAACAATACGAGCACTTTCATTAGAAATCAACACGCCGACAACTTCTTCCGAGCATTTGTCGACAATATATTGAGAAACATCTTCCGAGAGATTTTTGCGTTGCGCAACCGCCTTTTGTTTGCTAAGACTCTGAGCCTCTAAAATACTGATTAAATCTTCATTGGTAAGATTTGCATAATATTTGATAAAAGGAACAGCCACGCTATCCTTGTCATTAATCAATTTCAGAATAATGTCACGCGGGATGGATTTGCAATTTTTCAAGCTCTCGGATAATACTTCGCGAACTTTCACTTGAACATCGGCAACCATAAGGCGAAAAATATCTTCCGCCAATTTACGCCCGCGCTCACTGATATTCGTTCCGTTATAATAAGCGGAAACTTTTTGCGCGGTGACAGATTTATTCTCAACGGATAAATCGCGAGACAATCTGTCAATGTCTTGTTTTGTTAACCCAAGCTTTATCATGTTGGTTATCCGTTATCTTTTTACCTACTTCTATCATAGAATAAATTAATTGAAAAGAATAATTAATCTTTTGTTACAGAATTTTGTCGAGATTTTTGAATTTGTTCTTCCAGTTTACCCTCCAGCCAGTCATAATCCCCCAAAGAAGCTTCATCAAAATTAGTCAACTCATAAAAGGTTATCGTATAATCAAGCAAACCGGCAAAGTTTGTCAAATTGGAGTCAAAAACCATAGCGTTAGCTAAAGAACGTCCCAAAATCGGTTTATCTCGGCTTTCAATTTCGGCCCGCAAAAAACGAAGCTGATGATAGTTGACCCCGGAATTAAGTTTATGCGCATAAGACCGCATAGAATCTAATATAGATGGAAAAATTTTGTATTTATAGCTGTTGTCTTCCGTTTCATCTTGAGGAATTAACCCCGGTTCATCGGAATACCACAACAACTCCCGATAAAGTGAATTACCTTCAGTAGCTGGCCGCGCTGTTCCCCAATTACTTTCTATTGCCGCAACAGCCATCAATAGTGACGGTGCCACTTTATTAACACGCAACATAAGCTCTTTCAAAATATAAGCATAACGCCGTTCCCCTTTCAGACGGGTAAACACATCGTATTTTTCGGCCATCTGCTCCAAATAGTCTTCCTGCTCTGATGAAAGGTCGTGATTTTTCTGAAATTGCTTATCCGTTTCCCAAACCTTAATCCGTTCGGCAACCAGTTCATCACTTAACTTTAAGGTCAACGGTCCGAGAATCTGCAAAAAAAGTTTATTACGCTTTTGCGGATCTTTTATTTGATTAAAATCTTTCGGCAAACGAGTAAGAAAAATGGGTGGATAAATCCAGTTACGCATATAAATATAATCATTATAACCATATAACCGATATAAATCTTCCAATTCCGCAACCGTAATTTGGTCGACATATATGCCGTCATCTTTATATGCCACGTTTTCCTGCGACAAAGCCACTGCCGCTCCGGCAAAAAAGAAACAAAAAATTAAAAACACAAATCTCGGCAAACGCGTCATACTTCTGCCGCTTCAAAATTTTTAACAGCTTTAACTTCCGGAATATAAGCTTTAAGTACCTTTTCAACACCTTCTTTAAGAGTAACCATTGCATAAGGGCAGCCGGCACAATTACCGCGCATTTCAACATAAACTATTCCCTGATTAAAACTTTTAAAAACAATATCACCACCGTCTTGTTTCACCGCCGGACGGATACGGGCATTTATCAGACCGATAATACGATTAATAACGTCAGCGTCATCAGAAGATGTTTCAGCCGGCGACACCGCAGTATCTCCTCCCAAAGAGATATAATCCATAATTTCGGCTAAAATCTGCGGCTTTAACTCATCCCAAGAAGCATTGTCTTCTTTGGTAACAGAAATCATTTCTGCCGTCATAAATAAAGATTTGATACCGCCAATATCAAAAATTTGCTCCGCCAAAGGTGATTTTCGCAAAGACTTTGCATCAACAAATTCGGCACTCCCTGATTTAAGAATCTGCGCAGGCGGAAAGAAATTCAAAACATTGATATCTGGTGTTTCTTGGGTTTCGATCAGCATTATTTATTCCTCTCAGGCTGCGGTTGTTGTAATGTTTTTATGATTTGCGCCATCAGGCTGCGCGCTTTGTTGATATACATATTCAAGTATCCTAAATGATTAGGAGCTGTCAAGCTGTTGAGCTCACCATTGCGGACAATAAGCGGCTGCAATAAAGAAGCATCTTCCAAAGCTTTCAGCAGACTAACCCAGTTACGATACAAATCGGCTCGAACAATGACATCCTTATAATCATGCCCCAAAGCCTTAAACAACAGATAATACGCATAGGCTTTTCCTTGCTGATAATAAAAAACATTATCTGAGTGAGTATCCCACCAGGATGAACTTTCTTCACGAATATAATCTTCCAAAGCTGTACTGCTTTTACGCAGATTAATGCGAGACTTATTTAATATATAAGCTAAATCATCGGCATTTCGATAAAAAATTTCGCGACCGGCACTCAAACCGGCATTATAATCTATCAACTGCCGACGAGCTTTTCGATACTGAATATTAGCCGAAGGTGCCAATAACAATTTGTTTTCAGGAGAAAACATCCAAACAGTTCCGGGATAACGCAGCAATTCTGCCGCCGCACTGAGATTAGATTGCTCCTCAGGCGCATTTATTTTCTTATCAGCCCTTTTGGCAAAAGAAGAAGCAAACTTGCTGAGAGCATCAAACATCCCCAACTGAAAATTGGGCATATCATCCAAAAAATAAGACGGATAAAAGAATGGCAAATTGGGTGTCCATAACTTTTCGTTGACCTCTCTGTTGACAATAAAGGCCATCATTTCTACCGTAGCTGATTGCTCCGGATGCGTTTCATTTATCTCGTATGAGGTATTGCGATCAATGTGACTAACCCACAAACCACCCAACGGATAATAAAAAAAGACAATTACGACACAGGCAATAATCAGTGTATGCCACCAAGAATTTAAGAAAGCCATAATCTTGTCAACAAGAACATCAAGCGAAAAGCTGTTATTAAACTTTTTCATCAGATTGCGCGCAAAAGCGGTTCCTTTCAAAAACCAATCATTGAGCTTGATTCTGAGCATTTTTCTTTCCTTTGTTTAAGAGCATCTTTAAAATGTCTGAGACACAAAGCACTCCTGTTAGTTTAGCCATTATACAAAAAGTTGCAACACCCAAAATGCATAATCCGGCAAAAAGCGGTAATTTTATCCGATATGGCGTCAGCCGCCAATTATCCAGTTTATAAAGTAATCCCCATTCGGCCATATAGATAATCCCGGCCATAACCAAAGAACAGAGGCAAATCTTTAAAATTTTACGATTAAGTGCGGCAGAATAACTCCAATAACCGCGTTTTTTTAGTCCGTGTAAATACTGTCCCAATGAAACAAAGGAAGCAATAGTTGTCGCCGTCGCAACACCGACATGACCGAAAGGCTTCATCAATGCGAGACAAAACATCAAATTTGTCACAAACACCACAATACTGTATTTTACCGGCGTTTTTGTATCCCCTCGAGCAAAAAAATTCGGGGCCAAAGCTTTAACAATAACATACGACGGTAATCCGATTGAATACGCAACAACCGCTTGAGCCGTCATGAGTGAATCTTTCGCAGTAAAACGCCCGTGCAGAAAAAGAATATCAATAATCGGCTCAGCTAAAACAATCAAAGCCGCTGCAGCCGGAATAGATAGCAAAGCACCGTATTCAACGGCTTTATCCTGTGTCTGCCGCGCCTGAACAATTTCTCCGGCTTTTAGACGCTGCGAAAGAATTGGCAACAACGCAACACTAATGGCGGCTCCCACGACACCCAACGGCAGCTGTTGGATTCGGTTAGCATAATATAACCAAGATATTGCCCCCGTCCCCACTAATGAAACAATAATCGTATCCACCACCATATTAATCTGATAAATACCCGCACCAAGCACACCGGGACCAATGCGCTTAAACAAGGTCTTTATTTGCGTATCTTTCAACAATTGTATGATATTAAACTGAGGGCGAATGCGAACACCGATACCGCGGAGAAAAAATGACAGCCATAAAATTTCAAGCAATCCGGCAATGGTTACCCCCCAAGAGATACCGTGAGCAGGAGTTTCACCAAAGGGAACAAAAGCAAAAACAGAAACTATCATCGTTAAGTTCAAAATGACGGGAGCTGCAGCCGGACCTGCAAATTTGCCAAAAGAATTAAGGATTCCCGATTGGAAAGAAACAACGGATATAAATAACAAAAACGGGAAAGTGATACGCGACAAATCAACGGATAATGCCATTTTATCCGGATCATCAGCAAAACCGGGTGCCATCACGTCGACCACCCACGGCATACAAAATTCCATAAGAATCACAAAAAATGCCAGAAAAAACGTCAAAACCGAAATAGCTTGCGCCGCAAAGCGAACAGCTTCTTCTCTGCCATCAGTCACCAATTTATGAGACAACATCGGAACGAAAGCCGTGGTAAAAGCCCCCTCGGCAAACAAACTGCGAAAAAGATTTGGCAATTTGAAAGCGACAAAAAAAGCATCTGAAATTGCACCGGCTCCCAAAAAATTTGCCAGCATCATATCCCGGGCAAATCCTGTAAAACGGCTGATAAGCGTAAAACCGCCAAACGTGGCAATAGATTTAAATAAAGACATCTTTTTCCTGCAAAACACTATTTGTTAAGGATATATTATTGTTTTGTGTGCAGTATATTGTATAAAGGTTAAAAATACGACTAGAAAAATTATTTTATTGCCTTATATTTTTAAGAAAATGTCAGTTTTGTTGTTGACAAAAGATAATTATATTGCGATAATAGACAAAAGAGATAAATAATAATCAATAAAGAATCTTTAGGAGAAGTTTTATGGTTACTGATTTAAATGGTTTTAGAAAGCAAGAACCTCTAAACAGATTAGCAAGAGGCAATGAGTTTGGCGCAAATTCTAAAGAAGAAGCAATACCGCAACTTATGAAAGGACGCGGCATTAAAGAACTAAGCTCTGATTATTCTCTTAACGCAGAAGCAGACAAACACCCTTTATATAACGCCGTTTTGAAAAATAACGGACAAGCATTGTGCAGCGACAAGACAAAACCCCATTCGCCGGAAAAAGCTTTACAGGCAGCTCTATCAGGTGAAATGGGCAAAATCCCCTCAAAAGGAATCAGCCGTTAATCATTTCAAATGTAAGGCTTCTCTTAGCAAAATTTAAAATCCTCCCTCGCGGAGGTTTTTTATTGTAAGCCTCCGGCATTAGAATTTAACTCTTGCGATTTATAACAAATCACGCTAAAAACAATACAAGTTTTAACATAATTTGAGATATTTATCATGACTCCTAAAAATGATATCATTTATGATGTTGTCGGTATCGGCAACGCAATTGTTGACGTTCTGGCGAAAGTCGGAGACGGCTTTCTCTCCGAACGCAATTTGGATAAAGGCGCAATGACTTTAGTAGAGGCCAAACCGGCAGGAATGATTTATGCCGACCTATTGCCTGAACGTGAAGTCTCTGGCGGTTCTGCCGCCAATACTGTTGCAGCAATAGCCTCTCTCGGCGGCACACCTGCCTTTATCGGCAAAGTTCATGATGACGAACTAGGGCAAGAATTCCAGCGTTCCATTGGCGCAGCCGGCGTTGATTTCTTTACGCAGCCACTGCTGCAAGGCCCCTCCACCGGACGCAGCATCGTTTTGGTGACCCCTGATGCCGAACGTTCAATGTTCACTTATCTGGGAGCAGCTCAAAAACTTTCTGAAGATGACATTGATGAAAATATCATCAAAAGCTCCCGTATTATCTATTTGGAAGGCTATGCCTGGGACAGTGACACAGCCCGTGCGGCAATGCTGAAAGCCTGCGAAATTGCACACAAATATGACAGAATGATTGCATTCAGTTTATCTGACCGTTGCTGTATTGACCGTCACCGGGAAGATTTTCTGCGACTGATTACCGACCATGTTGACATCATCTTCGGCAATGAAGAAGAAATCAAAGCTCTCTATGAAGAAGATGATTTTTACAAATGCTTAGACCTTATTAAAGATCAGGTCGAAATTGCAGCCATCACCCGCAACGCCAAAGGTTCTGTTATTGTCAATCGCCGCATCAAAATTTTCGTCGAAGCTGAAAAAGTCGAAAACGTTGTAGACACAACCGGTGCAGGAGACTTATACGCCGCAGGCTTCCTTTATGGCTACACCCAAGGACGAAGCCTCGGAACTTGCGCGATGATAGGCGGCATTGCCGCGGCTGAAATCATCAGCCACTATGGAGCCAGAGCCGAAGTATCATTGCGCGGATTTGCCCGCAATCGCCTCCGCAGCTATGGAAAATCTTTTTCGTAAAAAATCACTTGCCGACGACAGGATTTTCTTGAAATTTAAATTCAAATTGCTATGGTAAAGCAAATTTAATGCGACAAAAGCAAACACTTTTAATTATGTCATGCTTGGCAGAGACTTATAAGCAGACGAGATAATTAAAATTGCGACATGACAACCGTTACCACACTCCGTTTTCTTTCATAAACGGATGTGTTGGAAGGAATTTTAATTTCGACGTGTACAAATGGGTACACGAGATAATTAAAATTGCGACATGACAACCGTTTAGGAAAGAAAAAAAGAATGAGTATGAGAAATATCGCCATCATCGCCCACGTTGACCACGGCAAAACCACTCTGGTAGATGGCTTGTTAAGACAAAGCGGAACTTTCCGTGACAATCAAAAAGTAGCTGAATGCGTGATGGACAGCAATGACTTGGAACGTGAACGCGGCATTACGATTCTGTCAAAGTGCACATCAGTCAATTGGAACGGAACCCATATTAATATCGTTGACACCCCGGGCCACGCTGACTTTGGCGGCGAAGTTGAACGCATCTTGTCTATGGTAGACGGTGTTGTCTTGTTAGTTGATTCTTCCGAAGGCCCTATGCCTCAAACAAAATTCGTACTAGGAAAAGCATTAAAACTCGGCTTAAAACCGATTGTCGTCATTAATAAAGCGGATAAAGCTGATGCTCGCGTTGATGAAGTCTTGGATGAAATTTTTGACTTGTTTGTCAGCCTGAATGCCAATGATGAACAATTAGACTTTCCGGTACTTTATGCTTCCGGCAGAAACGGCTGGGCCGTTAAGGAAATGACAGATGAAAAGAAAGATTTAAGCGCACTGTTTGAATTAATTCTGGATTATGTCCCCGAACCGGCTTGCGATATTAACGCACCTTTCTCCATGTTAGCGACCACTTTGGAAGCAAACAAATTCATCGGTCGTCTGCTAACCGGAAAAATCCAAACAGGAACGCTGCACGTTAATGACACGGTTAAAATTCTTAACGGTGAAAATCAAGAACTGGAACGTGTCCGCATCAGTAAAATCTTAGCTTACCGCGGCTTAGAACGTGTCGCCTTGGAAGAAGCCCAAGCCGGAGATATCGTTGCTGTCGCAGGTGTTGTTAAAGGCACTGTTGCCGATACTATTTGTGCATTAGATGTCAACCAGTCAATTAAGGCTCAACCGATTGATCCGCCGACATTGGCAATGACATTCTCCATCAACGATTCCCCCATAGCCGGACGCGAAGGCGATAAGGTTACATCTCGGATGATTTGGGACAGATTATGTAAAGAGGCGGAGGGTAATATTGCCCTGAAAATTTCACGCACGGATTCTTCTGATGCCTTTGAAGTTGCCGGACGAGGTGAACTTCAGCTGGGTGTTTTGATTGAAACTATGCGGCGTGAAGGATTTGAATTATCCATCTCCCGCCCCCGTGTTTTAATGAAGCGCGGTGAAGACGGACAGCTGCTGGAACCTTTTGAAGAAGTCGTCGTTGACGTTGATGAAGAATTTTCCGGCAGTGTCGTTGAGAAACTCGGTCAACGCAAAGCAGAACTGACAGAAATGATTCCGTCTCAGATTGGCAACAAAGTCCGCTTAATTTTTAATGCGCCATCCCGCGGCCTTATCGGTTATCACTCTGAATTTTTAACCGACACACGCGGCACCGGTATCATGAACCGCATTTTCAAAGACTATGAACCTTATAAAGGCGAAATTGACAGCCGCCGCAACGGTGTTCTGATTTCATCAGAAAACGGCACGGCAATCGCTTACTCCCTGTGGAAGCTGCAAGACCGCGGCCCAATGTTCATTGACGCGAACGTTCCGGTATATATTGGTATGATTATCGGCGAACACACCAAATCTAACGATTTGGAAGTTAATCCGACAAAATCTAAACAATTAACCAATATTCGTGCCGCCGGAAAAGATGAAGCCATCGACCTGATTCCGCCGCGGAAATTATCATTGGAACAAGCTTTGTCTTACATCCAAGAAGATGAACTTTTGGAAGTAACGCCTAAAACCCTGCGCTTACGCAAACGAATTCTTGATCCGATTGCCCGTAAACGCGCTAAACCCGAAATTATGGCTTAATAAAAAAAGCACCGCAAGGTGCTTTTTTTTTACAGATAGAATCAAATTTAATCCCTGATAGCAGAGGGATTAAAAAACTTGGATAATAAGCATAATACGATGTTAATTTTTTCCAACACATAAAGACAAATTAAAACTGTTATATGAGTCAAATAGTAAGAATTAAGAGAGAAAAAAGCGCAGCGTACATAGAAGTACGTGAGCATTTTTTCTACTTGCCAATTATGTACTAGTTGACCATAGAACAGTTTTAATCTTTGCCGATTTGAATGTTTCTATTTATATGTACCGACAAGATAATACCAAAAGAAGCCATGATGGACAACATAACAGTACCGCCGTAAGAAATCAAAGGCAGAGGAATACCGACAACAGGAATTAGTCCCAAAACCATTGAAATATTAATGAAAACATACATAAAATAGTTTGTGGCTAAGCCGATGGCAACCAACTTACCAAAGTAACTGGTGCTTTTAAGAGCAAAAGAATAACTATATGCCAAAATAAGAAAGTTCAAAACAACAATCAAAACGGCTCCCATCATTCCAAACTCTTCGGAAAGCATCGTAAAAATAAAATCCGTATGTTTTTCAGGCAAAAAATTAAGATGACTTTGTGTCCCTTTGAGAAAACCTTTACCGAAAACACCGCCGGACCCTAAGGCAATTTTTGACTGAATAATATGATAACCGGACCCTAAGGGATCTCGCTCGGGATCAAGAAATGTCAGCACACGATTCCGTTGATAATCATGCAGAAAATGCCAAGCAACAGGCATAGAAACTAAACCACCGGCAATAACAATACCGAATTTCCATAACTGCACACCAACGGCGAAAAAGATGGCTCCGGTTGTAAATAACAACATCAAAGCCGTACCCAAATCCGGCTGCAAAATAATCAATGCCGCAGGGAAAAGTGCCATCAACAGCGGCGGAATAATTCCTTTATTACTTTCAATCGTTTGCAAAGACGATGTATGAAAATAACGCGCCAAAACCAAAACCATAGCGATTTTCATTAATTCAGAAGGCTGAAGTTTAAAAAAACCCAAATTAATCCAACGCTGAGCTCCCATACCGATATGCCCTGTAATTTCCACCACAATCAGCAGCAAAAGCGTTCCGAAATAAAAGACATAAGCAAAACGCATCAACAGCCTAATATCAGTTAGAGCCAATAAAATCATCAGTACAAAACCAACGGCAAAACGGGCTAATTGGTTCAACGCCCAAGGCGACCAATTTCCGTTGGCTGCCGAATAAAGCATAATAATGCCGATAGAAGCCAGCATAATAATCAGCATTAAATACGAAAAACTCAGATTCGCCAACTTTTCGCGTATTGTCAGGGTCTGATTCCGAAATGTCGTTTCATAAGGTTTATACATCATTCGACAGTCCTCACTTTTTCATTAACAGGATCAAGCCTCAAAGTCTCCTGTAGAAGCTTGCTGGCAATCGGTGCCGCTGCCGATGAACCGCCGCCGCCGTGTTCCACCAAAATTGCAACGGCATAACGCGGATTATCATGCGGAGCAAAAGCGATAAATAAAGCATGATCGCGATATTTCCAGGGCAATTCATCCTGTTTCAAAACACCTGTTTGACGTTCCTTCATCGAAATACGACGAACTTGAGTCGACCCTGTTTTACCGCTCATCATCTGTCCGTTAAGATTAAAATGCGACCGATAAGCCGTACTGCCGGGCACATTAACCACAGCAAACATTCCGTCTTTAACCAATTTTAAATTCTCATCAGAAACATTAATCTTTTTGATGGAAGATTTATCAGTCACTTTAGTAAATGTGGGTTTAATTTCATAACCGCCATTAGCTATTCGCGCCACCATTGTCGCCAACTGCAGCGGGGTCGTTAAAATATACCCCTGTCCGATGCCGGAAATAACGCTTTCTCCTTGCTGCCAAGGCTCTTTAAATCGCCGCAACTTCCATTCCTTATCCGGAATCAAACCGGCTTTTTCATTCTCCAGACCGACATCAATCTTGCTGCCCAAACCAAACCGACGCGCCATATCGGCAATTTTTTCAATCCCCAGCCGCATAGCAACTTCATAAAAGAAAATATCACAAGAATGAGCCAATGCTTCCACCACATTTAAATTGCCGTGCCCGCCTCTTTTCCAGTCATGGAAAATATGATTACCTAACGTCATCTGCCCCGTACAGTAAATATGCGTATCAGGCTTAATGACACCAGCTTCCAAAGCGGCCAAAACCACAAGCACTTTAAACGTTGAACCGGGAGAATACTGTCCAGAAATAGCCTTATCGGTTAATGGATGCTTTTCATTATTCAACCAAGATTTCCAATCCGTACTACTGACACCTTTAGTCATCAAATTAGGATCAAAAGACGGAGCCGAAACAAAAGCCAAAATTTCACCGGTATTAACATCCAGCAAAATGGCCGCACCGCTCTCTTCACCAAACAACTCAAACGCTTTCTGCTGCAGTCTGGAATCTATGGTCAAAGTCAGCGGCTGACCAGGAACCCCGTCATTTTTTTCAATCTCTTTCATAATCCGGCCATAAGCATTGACTTCCAGCTTAAGACTACCGCCTTTCCCGCGCAAATCTTTTTCATAGAGCTTTTCTATTCCTGATTTCCCGATTTTAAATCCCGGAACCTGCAACAGCGGATCATCATCTTTTTTGGCTTCTTTATCATTAACCGCAGCCACATATCCCAATATATGAGTCATGCTTTCGCCAAAAGGATAATCACGACTCAAGCCTTCATCAATATAAATTCCCGGCAAATCAGCTGCATTAAGCTGAATACGAGAGACTTCCTCCCATGACAAATTATCTTTTATTTTAATCGGCACAAAACTGCGATTGCGCTTCATTTCTTTTTTTATTTTTTCCTCTTCATCGTCAGACAAAGGCATAATTTTCTTAAAAGCATCCAATGTTTCTTGAACATTCGGTGTTTGTTCAGCCACAATCAGAGCCTGAAAATTCTGACGATTCGTCGCAATCATCACGCCGTTACGGTCATAAATAACACCCCGCGGCGGAATAAGCAAACGCGTTGAAATTCGGTTTTCATCAGCCAATGTTTTATAGCGATCGGCTTGATAAACCTGCAAATAATATAACCGTCCGACAATCACCAATAACAGCAAAAACTTACCCAGTGCCATGATGAGGGAGCGACGGATTAAAACTTTACCTTTATCGTTATCGCGATTCACCTCAAACCTCGTCTTTCATCAAAGCATTTTGCACAAAAGCATTGACCAAACTGACAACCGGATACAAAGCAATTGTAAACAACAGGCTGAACATCGCCAAAGATAAAGGCAAAAACTGGCTGTAATAAACCGAAACCAACAACCAGCGACTAAACATCGTCACCAATGCCATCAACGCAAACCCATACCATGTAACCACAAAGGGTTTCGCATTCAAATACACCGCCAAATTACTAACCAGCAAATACATCACAAGACAAGCAAAAACATTTGACCCGAACGGTGCTGACGTAACAATATCTTCAACCAACCCCAAAAAATAAACAGAAAACAAATTAAAAACATCCGGCCGGTGTATCATCCAGAAAAAAACACATATCAAACCAACATCCGGTCGTAAAACATTTGCGGCGGCAAAATTAAGCGGCACAAACGACATCAATACCAAAACAATGGACACCAGCAACGGCAGCAAACGCTGAAAATAAACGGCGAGACTTTCGCGTAATTCTTCACTCATCTCCGCTATTCCTCCGCAGAATTGTCAGGAATAATTTCTTCTTGCTCCAGCATATCGGCTAAACCGTAGTCAACAATCTTAACATATTCCACGCGATCCAAATTACTTGAAGTCTTCACCTTAATATTATTCTTCTCAACGGAGCTGATTCGCCCGACCGGCAATCCCGGAGGAAAGACACCGGCCACACCGGAAGTAACAACCCTGTCACCGATAGCAAGCTCGGCATCTAAGGGAACAAAAACCAATTTGGGAATAGAAGTGTTATCTCCGGAAAGAATACCTCGGACACGTGTACGCTCCACCACGACTGGAATTTTGGAGTTAATATCCGTAATCAAAATGATTTTGGAATACATCTTTCCGACTTGTTCAATCCGTCCGATAACACCATTATCACTTAATACAACCTGCCCTTTTTTCACCCGACCGCTGTTTCCGGTATAAGCAATCAAAGAATGAGAGAACGCATTGCCCTCTTCGGCAATCACTCGGGCTGTAATATAGGTTGCTTCCGGCGGCGGCGTATAATTCAGCAAATTGGACAACAGTTTATTTTCAATTTCTAACGCCCGCGCATGACTGTTCATCATAACCAACCGACGATTCTCTTCGCGCAACCGACTGTTATCTTCATGAATTTTTTTGAGTTCTCGGAAATAATCATACACGCCGGCCAAAACGCGTGCCGGAATAACTAAAACATCAATCAACGGACTGACAACATCCGTTGCAACAGATGACGTTTTTTCAATAATAACCGTATCTGTTTTATTAACTAACATCATAATGAAAGCGGATAAAAAGAGTATAACTATTGCAAACTTCTTCACCAGAAGCCGGATATTACTCAAATGTATAAATAAAACTTTCCGCCGTTTCATTAAATAATCCGCAATAAAAGCCTATAATTTTCTGCGAAGCCATGCGCCAAACAAAAACCGGACACAAGCCTCTCGGAAACAAGGGCAGAGAGTGACCCCAAAAGACAGATCACTCACCACCCGCAAAGCAGCTCCCACCATTAATACATGGTGGACAAGATACCTCTAAACCGACGGAACTCATCCAAAGCACGACCGGTTCCTTTAACCACGCAAGCAAGAGGATCTTCTGCAATTGAGACCGGTAATCCCGTCGCATTACGCAAAACCTGATCCAAATTAGTCAGCAAAGCACCGCCACCGGTTAAAACAATACCTTTATCAACAATATCAGCCGCCAATTCCGGTGCCGTATTTTCCAAAGCAACCTTAACAGCCTCAACAATTTGTGAAACAGGTTCAGCCAAACTCTCGGCTACCTGACGTTCTGAAATAACAATCTCTTTAGGAACGCCATTCATCAAATCACGCCCTTTAATTTCCACGGTACGCCCTTCTCCCTTTTCCGGAGGACAAGCTGAACCGACTTCTTTTTTAATCTTCTCGGCAGAACCTTCACCAACCAGCAAATTATGATTACGGCGAATATATGAAATAATGGCTGCATCCATCTTATCACCACCAACTCTGGCCGAGCGCGCATAAACAATACCGCTCAAAGACATAACAGCAACCTCTGTTGTACCACCCCCGATATCAACAACCATACTTCCTGTAGGTTCTGTCACCGGAAGATTAGCACCGATAGCGGCAGCCATCGGCTCTTCAATTAACCAAACCTTACGTGCGCCGGCAGCTTCGGCAGATTCCTGAATAGCACGACGCTCAACAGCGGTCGAACCGGACGGAACACAAACAATAACCATCGGGGATGCAAATGTACGACGATTATGAACTTTCCGGATAAAATACTTAATCATTTCTTCGGCAATTTCGAAATCAGCGATAACGCCGTCACGCAGAGGACGAATAGCACTAATATTTCCCGGTGTACGCCCCAACATTAACTTAGCATCGTTACCGACTGCCAAAACCTGTTTCTTTCCGCGGTATTCTTCAATTGCCACCACAGAAGGTTCATTAAGAACAATACCTTTACCCTTCACATAGACCAAAGTGTTCGCGGTACCCAGGTCAATGGCCATATCTGCTGATAACCAGCCCATTAAATTTGCAAGCATTTATATTTCTCCGGATATTATAAATTTGTTATTATTTGAGTTTTATAACCCTTTGCGCTATTGTGCAACCCTTATAATCGTTTTTTAACACCCAAAATAATATTTTCCTTTTCGTTTTTTTCGCCATGATAGCACGTATCAAGTACAATATCGGCAACAAGTTTGTTTTTAAACCACGTCATCTGGCGTTTAGCATATTGACGTGTGTGCAGTTTGGCCAAAGCAGAAGCCTCTTCTAAAGAACAATTTCCGGCAGCAAATTCCAACAGCTCCGGAACCCCGAGAGCTTTCATCGCCGGCAGATTTTTATCCAGCCTGCGCTCTCCCAGTCGAACCGCTTCTTTTAGGGCACCCGCTGCCAACATCTGCTCCCAGCGGCGATAACAACGCTCATCCAGCTCCCGCTTAGCGGGAATAATTTTAATAACAATAAAATGCGCCTCCGGTAATTTTTTGAGCATAGGCTTCTGATGCCAAACACTCAAAGGCACACCCGTTTCCATAAAAACCTCATAAGCCCTGCGCACACGGGTTGTGTCATTCGGGCTTAGTTTCTCGGCAGTTGCGGCATCATGTTCTGCCAGCAGCGCATGCAGTTTCTGAACACCGCATTCCTCAAGCAAACTCATAACTTTGTGTCGAACTTCAGCAGACGTTTCGGGAATAGGTGTCGTCCCGTTAATCAAATTATCCAAATACAGCCCCGTTCCACCGACAACAATAGGCAATTTATCATCTTGCCAAGCCTGATGAATTTCACCAACAGCTCGCTCCAACCAATCAACGACCGAACCATTAACTTCTGCCGGATAAATTTCATACAGTTTATGAGGAACTCTCTCTTTATCTGCCACTGAGGGCACGGCCGAAATGACCGGTGTATCCTGATACACTTGCATGGAATCTGCATTAATGACAACCCCGTTTAATTCCTCCGCCAAATCTAATGCCAAACCGGACTTTCCCGAGGCTGTCGGACCGGCAATAACCACCACCGGAAACTTCTGTTCACCCATTTTATAATAAAATCCTTTATTTATACCGATTTTATGCTATTGTAACTGTCAAATTTTGATATTTTCTTAAGAAAGCCCATTCAACCGATGAAAAAACTACTGCTGATATTGACGTTTATTTTCAGCCTGCCGAATATGGCGCAAGCTTTTAAAGTTGCCCATAACTTCACCGTCTTTGTGGGGCCGTTCAATGCTAGTCAAACATCATTCACTTATGCCTTAACCCCCAATAGCTACGCAGTGTCATCCAAAATTAAAACCTTTGGATTGTTTGATACGTTATATCCGTTTGAAGCGGCATACGCCACTACCGGACACATCAAAAACGGCAAATTAGAAACCTCCACCTACAAATATCAATCTCAATCCCGTTTCAGCAAACGCAAAAAGGAATTAATTTATAACGATGAAGGAATTCCTGTTTATCGTATTAGTGCCAAAAACAACAAAGAGAAAAAAGTAGAAATTGCACCCGATCCGCAAAACAACGAAACCACCGATCTGCAAACCGTTTTTGCAGAATTGGCATATCAATATAATCAACTGAAATTTTGCGATTCCCGCATGGAAGTTTTTGATGGCAAACGCCGCTTTGACATTATTTTTAAAGATGAAGGCCGAGAAGAATTGCAGCCCAATCAATATTCTCCATATAGCGGAACCGCTGGAAAATGCTCAATGTATATTGACAAACTTGGATCAGAAGGTGATGACCTGCTTTGGCAATTCACATCTGACCGCCCGATTTATTTTTGGATACTTGCTGATGAAAAAAGCGGTATCCCTTTTATTGCCCGAGTTGAAGTTGAAGAAACGCCCCTCGGCAAAATGAACATCTACACTCATAAAGTTACCATCGAGGAATAATATGTTAAATAAAGCCGAACTACTGCTGCCGGCAGGATCATTAACCAAACTGAAAACCGCCATTTTATATGGTGCAGATGCCGTCTATGCCGGAACCCCGGATATGTGCCTTCGCGCCCAATCCAAAATGACATTGGAAGATTTGGAGGAAGGAATAAAATTTGTTCATGACCATGGAAAAAAAATATATTTAACCCTGAATCTCTTTATGCATAACCGCGATACGGCAAAGCTGCCGCAGTTTGTCGACACATTACGCCAACTTCAGCCGGACGGTGTCCTCATTGCCGATCCGGGCGTCTTCCAATATGTTAAAGACCACGCGCCGGAACTAAACCTATTCGTTTCCACTCAGGCTAATATTTGCTCATCTTTAGCTGTACAATTCTGGCAAAACCAGGGCGCAAAACTTTGCGTGTTAGGGCGAGAAGTCACTTTTGAAGAAATGAAAGAAATCCGCAAACAATGCCCGGATATCCTGCTTGAATGCTTCATGCACGGCGCAATGTGTATGTCTTATTCCGGCCGTTGCCTGATTTCAAACTATTTGGCAGACCGCAGTGCCAATCAGGGAAAATGCGCCCACTGCTGCCGCTGGCATTACAAACTTCACCTCCGCCTGAAAGACGGAACAATTAAAGAAATTGAAATCAACGAGCAAAACAAAGATGCCTTTGAATTTTTGCTTGAAGAAGAATTCCGCCCCGGAGAACTGTTTGAAGTTGTTGAAGACGAACACGGCGGCTATATGCTCAACTCCAAAGATATGTGTTTGCTCCCGCGCCTGCCGGATCTGCTGAATATCGGAATGGATTCTCTTAAAGTAGAAGGCCGCAACAAAACAGAATATTATGCAGCCGTTGTCACACGAACTTACCGTCAAGCCATAGATGATTATTACCAAAACCCGCAAGAATGGAACTACCAAAACTATATGGATGACCTACACACCCTGCAAAACCGCGGCTACTGCCTGGGTTTTCATGATGGTAAACTAACCAATATCAGCCAAAACTATGAATACACCCGCACCTTAGGCGATTGGCTGTTCGCCGGTTCAATTATTGAATGGCAAGGCAACACGGCCATCTTTGAAATTCGTAACTATATTGACAAAGGTGAATTTATCGACTTTTTAATTCCCGGCACCATGGATAACCTCCGCATAACATTTGAAGCGTTTGAAGATGCCGACAGTGGCGAAATAACAACCAAAGTCTCTGCCGGACAAAGCAAAAAAATCCGCATTGATTTTAGTAAATACGTCAATGAACTCATCTCCTCAGGAAAAACAACAAAAAAAGGGTTGAGTCCGGAAGAAATCAAAAACATATTGCCGCAATACACCGTTGCCAGAAAACCGGCACCGTTGACCGGCAGCAATCGTAGCATGCTTGATGGAAAAAAAGCAGAATTTTCCCAACTATGTGAAAAATAACCCCTTACCTCTCACAGAAAAACTCAAACAAGGCTCTCCTTTGAGCCTTGTTTGTCTTTATATCACCCCAACACTAAATTTGACGTAACATCTTTTCTATTGATTTAAGACTAAACTCTTGCCCCGACAACAGCCAAACATCATGGGGGCTTAACTCATGCTGCAGCTGCTGAAGCATTTGTATCTTCCAAAGCTTATCATTAGGCAGATATTTATTGCCGACCCGTAACAGACGATTATACCACTTTTGGCGTTGTTGAGGTTCATTTTCCAGCATAAGCCGCCGCTCAATCGCCGTCATCATCAACAACGCCGTCCGCTGAGATAAAGCTTTTATTCTATTTTCTTCTTCCGTATTTTTCAAACGGTGATACAAATACTGCAACTTATCACAAGTCTCCAGCATATTTTGAAGTTTAACCCGGACAGAAACATCCGCTTTAGTCACATAGCTCAAAGCATTCTCCAGCAGCCATACGGCTTGTTGCGGATTCTCCGCATTTTCCGCCAATTTGGCATAGGCTGCATATTTATACCTTTCAGCCAATTCATCAATAATCTGTTCACGAGTTTTGAGCCACATGGTTTTATCACCAATCTGCTTATACACTCGGGAAATTTTATTTAAGGTTGAAATTTTTTCAGCACTGTCTTTAGCTGAAAGCAAAGCTGAAGAATAACTGTCTACAGCTTGCTTATAATCGGCATTCGTCCTCTTCTGATGAAACAAATGCGGATTCTTCCTCATCAACGCATCACCGATATTATTATATGACCAAAACATCACTGAATGCCTTTTAACGCTGTCATCCAGCTGACAAACAGGACTGTTTTCACAAAAGCGAACCACCTGCATATAAGCAGCAGCTTCCTCATCCGGTGATTGGGCTAAAGCCGCCGCTTGTGTAGCAAGCCGATATTGATGAAGAATATCCTGTGCAGGTGGTTCCATAGTTGAAGAGACCATAAATCTCTCCTAATGCGTCGGCATATTTGTTTCCGAATTATCTTCTGTTGATTCTTGTTCTTTTTTATAATCCGCCGGATTCAAGCCGCCTGTTTTCAAACAATAATCATCTCTGTTCAAATCATACTGCGCATAGACAGGGCATTCCGGACACAAACAACCGCGATCCTCCTCAATGCAGCGGCTTTTCTCAAAAGCGCAATACATTGCTTCAAAATGATCGACATCCTCCAATTCACCCATCAGTTTATAAACATTTCCCGGCATATTTTTAATCTTACAGCCCAATGTATATGACGGACAATCCATACAACGGCAATGTTCAAGATTTTCCTTAGTTCTGGCAACTTCACTCATTATCTGTCTCCTAAAGGTTAATTTCACCCTCAAGAAGTATGAAGCAATCTTTTAAATACAACCCTCAACCTT
>CANDEX010000015.1 GCA_947383875.1 uncultured Azospirillum sp.
GCCACCAAATGAAACACCAATTATCAAACAACAACTTATGTTTATGATATTTGGCCAACAATGCCCATTTTCCGGCTTTAGCGGCATGCTCCCAAATATATTCAGCGGCATGCTCCCAAATATATTCATTGGAACATAAACCATTCTCGACAAAATCTTCCCAATCGATGACGTCATAAGCTTCTTTAGCCGCTAGAACTGACCACTTCTTATCAGCCACATAATAATCATAATACTTGTTATTCATCAAAAAATTCTGAAAATCAAGACGATGCTTAGCCCTCCAGTCCAAAGAAACCTTATAAAAATATTCTTCGCCACCGGCCTCATAAACCAACTGCAAAACGTCATCCAATGTTCTCTTTCCAAACACTTCGGGTCGATCATAAGGAAGATATTTCCATTTTTTGAGTTCCAACAGTTTGAAAACGCCTTCGCTAAAATACGACAAAGGCTCAAACACCTCAAGTTCAACGAAAATATTGATAACATGATTGACAACATCGTCACCGCCAGATGAATCAGTACGACTGTCATCCACGGTTTTCAACAAGGCTTCGCTGATTTCTTGCCGACAGGAAACATCCTGAAGATAAAGATCTTTGATAATCTGAAGTTTTCCCGCCTTTATTAAAGCGACATACTCTTTTCTGCCAACAAGAACATCCCAAAACTGATACTTCACCAGACTGGCTACGGAAAATTTCTTCTTGATGATATTCTTGAAATCTTTTTCTACCAGAAAATCTTCCGCCATTTCTTTTCCCCAATAGATGCAGAGAAAATCATAGACATCAGAACCAACAAAATTGCAGACCTCCAAAGCCTTGACCAGATTTTTTTCATAACCGAAATCAATCATCACATTAAGGATAAAAGCTGACAACCCATACCCTTGCTTCAACAAAAAGAAAAATTTGGTCAAATCCTTGTCATGCAAAGCATCATACAAAACCAAAGCATGCTCATCAGCACTCAACAGTTTAAACCTGTCCAGTCGTTTGTTTTCATTTTTCATAATGATAAAATTTAATGATTTGAATAAAAATAATTTAATGTCTTAATCATACATCCCCGACATTATCTGTCAACCTTTTTGTCAAATATCATTTATATATCAGCTCTTGAAATATAAAAAAATTATCACTATAATTAGTGTTGCCGAGTAATCGGCTATGACACTAGAGGCAATATGAAATAGGCTTTTAGGACCCGGGGGCAGTACCCGGCACCTCCACCAGCCGCACGGCGGCAGCGAGTAGTCATTCCTAAATTGGGATATGTGAGACTTATAATAAGTTTCTTTTAATTTTATGATGTGGAGTGTACTCCCCGTACACGACCGAATAAAAATAAAAAAACTGTATTAGAAGGCCACAGAGCACAATTTACGGGGGTGAAACAGGATTGACTGGGAGCAGTAAAGATACGTAGCTGTGTTCGGTGAGATACCACCGTTATCGGTTCAAATTAAAACGAATGCTAACGATAATAACGTAGCACCGGTTGCTTTGGCTGCTTAGTCTAAAGCGACAAACATGAATTCTTGCCGCCTTGGTTGGCAGTAAGTGGGGAATGGGTCACCTAGCAACAGAACGACCCGCTTTTATGTTTATAAAGGGATGATTGAAGATGAATGGTTATGTAAGCGAAATAAACTATGACAAACTGATTGAAAAATCTTTGAAACACGTCGTTGTTGAAGCTTTAAAAATTGCCGAACGCCAAGGATTACCTGGCGAAAACCATTTTTATATCACATTCAAAACCACTCATCCGCAGATTGGAATGTCTGACGGGCTAAAAGCCCAATATCCTAACGAAATGACCATTGTCATTCAGCACCAATATTCCAATTTGGTGGTAGCAAACAACTATTTTTCGATTGATTTAAGTTTTAACGGCATACCGCAAACCTTAACTATTCCCTATGAAGCCATCACCTATTTCGGCGACCCTTTCGCTAAGTTTGGCTTAAGCTTCAATACGATGGAAGAAGCCGAAGACACTGTCGGCAGCCTCTTCGCCGAAGAAGAGGAAGAAGAACCTCGCAAAACATCCGGAGGCATCGCCACTGTGGTATCTATTGATGCTTTCCGCAAGAAAAACTCATGATAAAAAAATCCGTCGTTATTGCTAACCGCCACTCCACCAGTATATCGCTGGAAAAAGAATTCATGGATGAGCTGAAAATCATCGCCGAACAAAAAGAGATGAGTATCAATCAGTTAGTGACGGAAATAGACTCAAAGCGTGAACAAGATAACCTCTCCAGTGCCATCCGCATTTACATTCTGAATCATTTAAAAAAAACAAATCCCGAAGAGTAATCTCCGGAATTTTGTTTTACCAATTTTGCAGAGAAAGATAATATTTTATCTCCTCTAATGAAAGCCGCACATCAATAATAAAATTCGGCACATCCTTGGATGATTGACACAAAGAAAGGGGTTTGTCATAATTCAACATCTCCTTATCAAGCCTCTTACCGCTCAAAACGCCATCTAAATAAAGCTTAACCGGAAATGACCTAAGCGAATGAACATCCAAAACAGAACGACCGCCGAAAAAAGACTTTTTCAGCATAGAACCAATATCCTGCTCACAACCATAAATTCTGATTGATTTTGAACCGTTTGCACACTTGGGTGAAATGAAAACTTCCTGATACCCCGCAGTTTTCCGTAAAGCAACAATAAAAAAAGAGAGGATTTTCATCCCCTCTTCATCAATCAGCAAAAATCTATTCTTCCTCATCATCTTCAAAATCGTCAACTTCGCCTTCATATCCGATATCATCATCTTCCATGTCATCACTGTGACCGATTAAGAGATTATCTTGTTCCATTTCAATTTTTTTGCGACGACCGCGGCGTTTTTTCATCGGTGTCTTCTTCTGCATAGCACCAATAATATAATTACCGGCAATTTTATACAAATCCACCAAATGATTATTATACATATGGTCACCTTCTTCAATCAGGGCAAAATCTACCTGAACATTGCGCTGCGCATTCAAGCGTTTGGCTAACGCAGCCACACTGGCCGGATTGACAATTTCATCAATTCCACCCTGCAAAACAAGACCGGAAGTCGGGCACGGTGCCAAGAAAGTAAAATCTTTTTCATTCGCCGGCGGAGAAACCGCAATAAAATTGTTAATATCCGGACGACGCATCAACAGCTGCAAACCAATCCATGCACCAAATGAATAGCCGGCAATCCAACATTGACGAGCTTCAGGATTAACAGACTGCAGCCAATCTAATGCAACCGTTGCATCTGATAATTCACCGGGACCGTCTTCAAATTCCCCCTGTGATCGCCCAACACTTCGAAAGTTAAAACGCAGAACGGAAAACCCCAAATTCTGAAAACAGCTGAACAAGGAATACACCACCTTATTGTTCATTGTACCGCCATATTGCGGATGCGGATGCAAAATCAACGCAATAGGCGCGCCCGGTTTATCGCTCTGATGATAACGGCCTTCCAAACGCCCTGCGTGTCCGTTAAATAAAACTTCAGTCATATTTGTCTCTTTTTTAACTTAAAATTTAAGAACAACTAAGTATATTACATTAATGCTATATAAATTATTAACATTTTCAAAGGAATGTATCACAAAATGGAATCAAAATACAAGCTTATTTTGCAAGACGTTGATGCGGTCATCGCGAGAGATCCCGCCACCAAAAACCGCACTGAAGCCGTTTTATTGTCTTCTGGATTGCACGCCATACTCATTTACCGACTGTCTCATTATCTTTGGAAACGTGATTTCCACCTCACCTCCCGCATTATTTCTCAAATCGGACGCTTTCTGACCGGTGTTGAAATTCACCCCGGAGCCCAGATCGGACGCGGCTTTTTTATAGATCACGGCATGGGAGTTGTTATTGGCGAAACCACCGAAATCGGTGACAATGTCACTTTATATCACGATGTCACCCTCGGCGGAACAACGGTTTTTGACAAAAACGGCAAAGTCACAACCAAACGCCACCCAACTATCGGCAACAACGTCATCATCGGTTCAGGCTCACAAGTTTTAGGTCCGATAAAAGTCGGCAACAACGCCAAAATCGGCTCTAACGCCATTGTCACCAAAGATGTCCCGGCCAACACAACCGTTATGGGCTTAGCGGCTCATAAGGTCGAAGATTTAAAAAAGAACAGCAAAAAACAATTCTGCGCATATGGAATAAATGGAGAAACTGAAGAATGCATTAATGCTGAAGACCTCTACAAAGAAATCAAAGCTCTGCGCAAAGAACTGGAAGAAGTTAAAGAAACTGCAGCCAAATTAAGCAAAAACTAACCTTTCAGGTTTAAATTAGTGAGATGTAACCTAAATGTAACTATTATTTTTATTTATTTTATAGTATGATAAATAAAGATGGAGATTTATGGAGGCGGCCATGAAAAACTATTTCTCACTAATTGCGGTTATCGGATGTCTGACTTTGGCATCTGCGACCTATGCTCAATTACCGGCAAATCCATGGTCTCCCAAGCCCAATGATGGTTACTTTGCTAACGTTGCAAATAAAACTGATGGTACGGAAGCCCCTGTCATTCCAGAATACGGCAACGGTCAAACCGCCGGACAGGTTCTCCCCGTTGACCCTTGGGCAAAGTCTCGTGACCGCAGCGGTGTCAAAACTTGGCGCGGTTCCGCACAGCACGGAAAATTAAACTACATTGGTGAAGCAACAACATTTGGCGATGACTACGGACAAGAACGCCTGGCTCCGGAAGTAAACCGCCACAATATGCTGGTGCTAACGGACTATTTGCGTAAAATGGGCTATAAAATCCCCGAAAGCTATGATTCTAATATCAAAAATATGCCGCAGAATTACAAAAAGATATTAAGAGAAAGCTACGAAGATGTTTATAGTTCAAGCAATCCGCTGAGCAGCACTTTCAGTTGGATGATGGATGGTTTTGAACAAGAAACCGGTCTTGATTTAGAAAACATCCTGTTTAACACCATGGATATTCTGGCCACGGACTAAGGAGCAGCCGAATGCAAAAACTCTTTCTCCTTGCACTCTTTGCATTAATCCTGTCTTCTCCGGTTCATGCCGAAGAAGACGCGGTTGCAGCCTTGGAAGCAGAGGCAGACAACATCAACGACACCCCCCCGGAAAGACGCTCCAAAATTCTCGATAACGCTAATAAAAAAGTCTTTTATCGTGTCAATAATTATTCCGAAAAGAAAAAGAAAAATATTGTTAAATTCTCCAATCAGCTTGACAAACGCTACAAGCGGATTAATAAGAAAGAATATCAAGAACCGGAAGCCGTTGATGCCAAAGACAACATCGATATGAAATACTTCTTCAAAAGACACATTAATATCGACTAAGTTTCCTGCATCCGCGGTTATTAAGCAACTTAGGAAATTTAATGTTCTCCAATCAACCTGTTATCATTCTTATCCGACCGCAACTTGCTGAAAATATCGGAATGACGGCTCGCGCCATGATGAATTGCGGACTTTATCACTTACGACTTGTATCCCCTCGAGAAGACCATCTGTCCCCTAAAGCCGTCTCTGCATCTTCCGGCGCAGATAAAATCCTCGAAAATGCACAGATTTATGCATCGACGGAAGAAGCTATCGCCGACTTGCATAAAATATATGCCACTACGGCCAGACGCCGCGACATGATAAAAGAAGTCATGACGGCAGACTTTGCTGCAGACCAAATTACAACAGCCGAAAATTCAGGAATCCGCTGCGGGATACTATTCGGCCCGGAACGTACCGGCCTACACAATGACGATGTTTGCCTCGCCGATTCGATTATTGAAATACCGCTAAACCCTGAACATTGTTCTCTTAATCTGTCTCAAGCGGTTCTGCTTGTCGGTTACGAATGGTATAAACGGCAAATTCAAACCCCAGCCGCCCAAATGATAACCAACAAAACAACTCTTGCGGATAAACAAAAAGTTTTACAGTTTCTTAAGCACTTTGAAGATAAATTAGATAACTGTGGAAATTTTCGCATCTGCGAAAAACGTGAAAGAATGGTCATCAACCTTCGCAACATTTTCACACGCAACGAATTAACCGAACAGGAGTTAAATACGCTGTACGGTATAATTAATTATTTAGATAACAAATAAATTCAGCGCAAAATGCTGCCTTTATTTTCAACAACCCCTCTGGAGATAAATAATGCCTCTTGAAGACTTAACACACGCCTCCGCGGTTATTTTTAATTGGGATGCAAAATTAGTGGCTTCGACCATCTTGATTATCAGCTACCTGATACTCTTCACCGAAAAACTAAACCGCGCAGTCGTTGCCCTGTTGGGTGCCTGCTTTATGATTTTTGCTGGCGTTCTTACACAGGAAGCAGCTATCGGCGGAATAGATTTTAACACACTGGCTCTGTTGACCGGAATGATGATTATTGTAGGCATCGCCGAAAAATCGGGAATGTTTCAATATGTTGCCATCTGGGCAGTCCATCGCACCCGTGCCAACCCTCGCAGTCTGCTGTTCACTCTGGGATTGATTACCGCGGTATTTTCTGCGCTTTTAGACAATGTTACCACTGTTTTGCTGATTGTTCCCGTAACTTTTCAAATTACAGAAAAACTTAAAGTCAACCCCTACCCTTACCTGATTATGGAAATCTTTGCCTCAAACATCGGCGGTACAGCAACCCTCATCGGTGATCCTCCGAACATTCTCATCGGTTCTGCATTAAACCTGTCATTTATGGATTTTGTAAATGAATTAACACCTGTTGTTGCCGTAACCATGCTGGTTTTGATTCTGGCCTTTGACTTTGTATACGGCCGCAAATTGAAAACCAATCTCCGTAACCAGGCATTAGTTATGAAAGTAAAAGCTGTTGATGCCATTACTGATTGGACGCTTTTAAAAAAAGCCTTATTTGTATTGGTTGCTGTCATCGGCGGCTTTGTTGCCGCAGAACACCTGCACGTTGCCAATGGAACGATTGCCATGTTCGGTGCTGCCGTTATGATGCTGCTTTATACTTTCGGTAACTCACACTCTGATCGCGATCATAAAATTGAATCTGCTTTTAATTTGGTAGATTGGACAACCATTTTCTTCTTTGCCGGTCTGTTTGCTATTGTCTACGGCCTGGAAGAAGCCGGCGTTCTGGAATTATTAGGACACAAATTCACTGAATTGACAGAAGGCAGCATTGAAAAAACCACAATGTTGATTGTCTGGGTATCAGCCTTTGTTTCTACGGCTATTGATAACATTCCGTTTGTTGCCACCATGATTCCGCTGGTAAAAACCATTGAAGCAGACATGGGCGGACGTGAAGCCATGATGCCTGTCTGGTGGGCTTTGTCTTTAGGTGCCTGCTATGGCGGAAACGGCTCATTAATTGCCGCATCGGCAAATGTCATTGTTGCCGGTATGTCTCAACGCCATGGTGAACCTATTCACTTTGTTCGTTTTCTGATTTGGTCGTTGCCGGTAATGCTGGTCAGCGTAGGTATTGCAGCCCTCTATCTGCACATCCGCCACTTTATGTAAAACGGCAATTTGCCACATAACCGAAGCTCCTGATTTTAACACAAAATTAGGAGCTTTTATTATATAAAAAGCCTGTAATATATATTAATTTTAACGAAGGAATAAGAACTATGCAGGCTGAAAACCTGGCTCAAGCCGCCAATTTAATTTGGGGCTTTGATCCTAAAGTAATAGCCACTGCCATTGTGGTAGTCTGTTACATTATCTTATTCACTGAAAAGCTGAACCGTGCCGTTGTTGCTTTACTCGGTGCCTGCGTGATGATTTTCAGTGGCATTTTAACTCAAGCAACCGCCTTGCAGGGAATTGATTTTAATACCATCTCCCTTTTGGTTGGAATGATGACAATTGTCGGCATTTCCGAAAAATCGGGAATGTTTCAATATGTTGCCATCTGGGGTGTTCAACGCGTAAAAGCTAATCCGCGTGGACTGTTGGTTGTCTTAGCCGTAGTAACAGCGGTTTTCTCCGCTTTTCTGGACAATGTCACCACCGTTTTGCTGATTGCACCGGTCACATTTAAAATCACTCAGAAACTGGATATCAATCCGTACCCCTATTTGCTTCTGGAAATCTTTTCCTCTAATATCGGCGGCACGGCTACCCTTATCGGCGATCCTCCGAACATCCTTATCGGTTCCTCTTTAAACTTGTCATTCATGGACTTCCTGAAAGAGTTGACACCGATTGTTCTGGTAACCATGGCTGTTTTGATTTTGGCTTTCGACATCGTTTATCATAAACGTATCAAAACCACGCTCCGTCACCAAGTTCAGGTTATGAAAATCAAACCGGCAGAATCAATCACGGATAAATCTCTGCTGATAAAATCTCTGTTTGTTCTGTTTATGGTTATTGCCGGCTTTATCTCAGCAGAACATTTGCATATTGCCAACGGAACCATTGCTATTTTCGGTGCTGCCGTACTTCTTTTGCTCTACACATTGGGCAACGAACACGGTGAACGCGACCATAAAATTGAATCCGTTTTCGGTGTCGTAGACTGGACAACCATCTTCTTCTTCTCCGGATTGTTCGTTATTGTTTACGGATTGGAAGAAACAGGCGTTCTCAAAATGCTGGGACAGATGTTCGTTAATCTGACCGATGGCAGCATTGAAAAAGCAACTATTCTGATTGTTTGGTCTTCTGCCATTCTCTCCAGCGCAATTGATAATATTCCGTTTGTTGCAACTATGATTCCCATGATTAAATCCATGGAAATTGAAATGGGCGGACGTGAAGCCATGATGCCTGTCTGGTGGGCATTGTCTTTAGGTGCCTGCTTCGGCGGAAACGGAACTCTTATCGGAGCCTCAGCAAACGTTATCGTCGCCGGCATGGCCCAGCGCGAAGGTCATCCGATTCACTTCATGCGCTTCCTGCTCTGGTCAATACCGGTTATGCTGGTCAGCGTAGGTTTGGCAACAGCTTTCTTATATATTCAATATTTTTAAGCTTTGTACACAAATAGAAAACCGCGGAGTACCGCGGTTTTCTATTTTAAATTTTCACTCAGATTAGACTAAGAAAAAAATCTCTCAGAAAATAAACTTAGCCCCTTTTACCGGAAACTAAAGAACAAATCTATAATCCGAGTTTTTCTTTCACCTGTTCGGCAATCACCTCATAAGCTCGAGCATAAGCACTGCCCGGCAAAGCATAAACAACCGGCGTACCGTTATCAGAATTTTCACGAATGGCTATATGCAACGGAATTTCACCCAAAAACGGTTCATTCAGAGCCTCTGCTGTCTTACGAGCTCCTTCATGCCCAAAAATATCAGCTCGCGTTCCGCAATGTTCGCAAACATAATAACTCATATTTTCAATAATTCCCAAAATCGGCACATCCACTTTTTTAAACATATTCACGCCTTTAACAGCATCAATCAAAGCAATATCCTGCGGCGTGGAAACAATCACCGCACCGGCCAACGCCAATTTCTGCGACAAGGTAATCTGAATATCACCTGTTCCCGGAGGCATATCAATGACCATCACATCAATTTCGCCCCAATTAACCTCGGTCAAAAGCTGTTGAATAGCTCCGCAAGCTTTGGCTCCGCGCCAAATAAGCGGCGTATCTTTATCAATCATCGTTCCGATAGACATCGACTTAATCCCCAGATACTGAAAAGGCTCAAACAGTTTACCATCATAAGAAACTGGAGCAACCCCTTCATATCCCAGCATTGTCGGTACGGACGGCCCATAAATATCTGCATCAAATAAAGCAACATTCAAATTTTGTTTAGCCAAGGCCAAGGCCAAATTAACTGCAGTCGTTGACTTACCGACACCGCCTTTACCGGATGCAACAGCAATAATTTTTTTCACCCCCGACACATGCCATTTATCTTCTTGAGGTTGCAAAGCGGCTGCCGCTTTCTCCCCTGTACGAATAACCGAAACTTTTTTTCCGGAAAGTACCGTGCTGGCCTTTTCAATAAAAGCTCTTTCCTTTTCCGGATTCTCCGCCGCATTCAACAATGTCACAATCACGCGTTTATCCGTTACTTTAACACTTTCAATTTCTTCGGATGAAAAATATTCCTCCGCCAGAGTTCTGATTTCATTTTCCGTCACGATTGCCTGCTCCCTGTTGATAGATTTATCATGAATTGTTTTTAACTGATATTTATATTATATATAAAGGCAAAGCAATTAATAAATACATCAGAGGTGCAAATTATGGCAAAAAATCAAGGACCATGGGGCAATAACGACAATTTGGGTCCCTGGAATGATACTGAAAAAACCATGAACAACCCCAAAGTTGTTGATTTCAGCGTACTTGAAAGATTAAAAAACGATGACGGCTTTGACTTCAAAATCAGCTGGGCCATATTGGCTTTGCTGGTTATTTGGCTGTTATCCGGTTTTTATCAAATTCAACCGAGCGAACAAGGTGTTGTCCTGCGCTTTGGTGCTTACGCTTATACGACCGATGCCGGCTTGCACTATCACCTTCCTTACCCGATAGAAAGCGTAGAAAAAGTCAACATCACTCAGGAACGCAGTATCACTATCGGCGAAACAGCCTACAGCAGCCATGCCAATTCTTTCACCGAAAGTCATATGCTGACCGGCGATGAAAACATTGTCGACATCAATCTCACTGTTGTTTGGCGCATAAAAAATGCTAAAGACTACCTCTTCAATATGCGCAGCCCAGACGTAACGGTTCAGGTTGCCGCCCAATCTGTCCTGCGTGAAATTGTCGGACAATCCGAAATGCAGCCGATTATCACCGGCGACCGCGGAAAAGTTGAAGACGAAACCAAAACCGAACTGCAAAAAGTGCTTGACGAATTTGGTTCCGGCATTGAAATTGTCCGTGTCAAATTACAAAAAGCAGATCCTCCCAAACAGGTCGTTGATGCATTTAATGAAGTTCAGCGCGCCAAAGCTGACATGGAACGTTTTAAAAACGAAGCCGAAGCCTATCGTAACGAAATTCTTCCCAAAGCTCGCGGTGAAGCAGCTCAACGTTTGCAAAATGCCCAAGCTTATAAAGAAGCGGTAGTCAACAAGGCTCAAGGTGATGCCGAACGTTTCATCTCCGTATATAATGCCTATAAACAGGGCAAAGCCGTCACATCCAAACGCCTTTATCTTGAAACAATGGAAAATGTTCTGACCAAATCAGATAAAATTATCCTTGATCCATCAGCCAAAGGCGGAAATATTCTGCCGATTCTTCCGCTGAATACCCCAATAAAGACACAGCCTGCAGAAAGCAATAATTAGGAGATACCCATGATTCGCAAATACAAATTTTACATTTTGGCAGCTCTGGCAATCATCCTCTTTATTGCCGCCAACTCCGTTTATATCGTTGCCCAACCGGAACAAGCCATTGTTTTGCAGTTTGGTGAACCAATTCGATTGGTTAAAGAACCGGGATTAAAATTCAAAGTCCCCTTTATTCAAAACGTGGTTATTTACGATACTCGACTGCTAAACCTAGACCCTCCGGCGCAGGAAGTTGTTTTAAACGACAAAAAACGTCTTGATGTCGACAGTTTCACCCGTTATAAAATCGTAGATCCGCTGCGTTTTTATAAAACTGTCCGTTCGGAAGAAATGGCACGCAGCAAATTGGCTGAAATCGTTAATTCTTCAGTACGAAAAATTCTCGGTCGCATCACCCTGCCCGAATTGCTTTCTCAACAGCGCACTAAAATAATGGCTGACATCAGTCAAGCCGTTAAAGCCGATGCCGCCCAAATCGGCGTCAGCGTCGCTGATGTTCGTATCCGTCGCGCAGATCTTCCTTTGCAGGTATTGCAGGCCATTAATGCCCGGATGAAAACAGAACGTGAACGTGATGCCAAGGAATTTCGCGCCCAAGGCCAACAACAGGCTCAACAAATTCGTGCTAAAGCAGAAAAAGAACGTACAATCATCATTGCCGAAGCAGAAAAACAAGCGCAGATAACGCGAGGCCAAGGTGATGAACTCGCCATCAAAATATGGAATGATGCCGCCGGCACTGATCCGCAGTTTTATGCTTTTTATCGTTCTTTAGAAGCATATAAAAACTCTCTGGCCGACGGAAACGCCTCTCTGGTCCTCTCTCCGGATTCCGAATTCTTCCGTTATTTCGGTTCTTCTGTTCTGAGAGGAAAATAGTTCAGATGCGTCTGCTTCCGACTCTGCTGTTTATCTTTAGTGTGTCTTTGAGTCTCATAAAAGAGACTCAGGCACAATTTCCGTCTTTTGCTGATTTAACAGAAAAACTGACGCCGGGAGTCGTTAATATTTCCGGTTTTAGCAACGCCTCGACAGAAGAAGGAGACTCTCCTTCTGAGGCTTTAGGCTCCGGGTTTATTATTGACACCGCGGGACATATCGTCACCAACAATCATGTGATAGACAAAGCAGACAGTATCAGCGTAACACTTCACGACAATACCAAACTTGAGGCTGAAGTTATCGGCACTGATTCTAAAACCGATTTAGCCTTAATTAAAATTAACGCTCCCCAACCCTTATTTCCGGTAAAAATCGGAGATTCAGACAAAATCCGCGTAGGAGATTGGATTCTGGCTATAGGCAACCCTTTCGGATTGGGCAGCAGTGTCACAGCCGGAATTATTTCAGCCAAATCCCGCGATATTGAATCAGGTCCGTATGACAGCTTTATCCAAACGGACGCCGCAATTAATCAGGGGAATTCCGGTGGGCCGATGTTTAACATGAATGGTGAAGTTATCGGCATCAGCAGCGCAATATTTTCCACCACCGGAGCCAATCAGGGCATCGGATTTGCAATTCCCGTCAATCTGGCCGAATGGGTAATATCCCAACTTAAACAACACGGAACAGTCAAACGTGGCTGGATTGGCATAAAAATTCAACCCAACACAGCTGAAATTTCAGCCAACATGGGAATTAACACTAATCAAGGTGTTGTTGTTTCGGGAACCTCGGAAAAAAGCCCGGCACAACAAGCTGGACTACTAGCAGGCGACATTATCTTAAGCTTCAACAACCAGCCGATTGATAACACCAAAAACCTTTCCCGTCTGATTGCTGAAACAGCTATCGGCACCCAAGCACCTATGGAAATTTGGCGTAATCAGAAAAAAATGTCTTTAACAATCCCCATTGAGGAAATGCCTCAAGAGAAAAAGCCCTTGCCGCCGGCAACAGAAGATTCAGACACCGCACTTGCACCTCAGGAAATTCCGTCAGGCATCCTTGTCCGCGATATCACACCTGAAATTATCAGTCAATATGCGCTTAAACCTGACACTTCCGGAGTTATTGTAAGCGATGTCTTGCCTAATTCTGATGCTTCCCATAAAGGAATAAAGCTTGGCGATATTATTGTTAAACTGGATAAACGAGATATCCCTAATGCTGCGGCTTTCAACGACTATATTAATGAAGCCCGGCGTGAAAACAACCGGCCGGTTCTGCTGGCTATTCAAGGCAGTGATGCTCTCCACTTTGTCGCCGTAAAGTTAATGCCCCATGACTAGAGTAGACTTTTATCATTTACAAAAACAAAACTTAGAACAAGTCTTGCCCAAGCTGTTGGAAAAAGCTTATGCCACCGGCAAACACATCAAAGTCAAAGTTGGTAACGAAATGCGTGTCGAATTTCTCAATTCTCATCTTTGGACATTTGACGACACATCTTTCATCCCTCACGGCAGCAAAAAAGATGGTTTTGCTGAACTTCAACCAATTTGGTTCAGTCCGGATGATGACAATCCCAATCATGCCGAACTTTTATTTTTGGTAGACAGCGCAACAACAGATATTGATACCGCCACAAAATTTGAACGTATTTTCAACGTATTTGACGGCAATCTAGACACTGCGGTTGAACAATCACGGGCTTTGTGGAAACAATTCAAAGCAGCCGGCATGGAAACTTTTTACTGGCAACAGGATGATAATGGTCGATGGACTCAGAAAGCATAAAATGTAAATTGGAAGCCCGCGGCTTAGTCGAAATAGCCGATTCTCATTTCATCATTGATATGATGTATGCCCGCAGCAATAACATTACCGGCCATCCTGTTTATCAACAAATCGGTTTGGGTAATCGGGCTTTTGCACACCCCAAAGTATTGCAAAATTTGCAAAGCCTTATCCCTGAATTAGAAAAACATCACCTTAAACTACGCATTTGCGATGCTTACCGCCCACCGTTAGCTCATACATTGTTAATGCAACAAGTCCCCGTTCCCGGACTATTTGCCGAAAATTATCAGCTATCCAATCATTGTCATGGCACAGCTATTGATGTCTGCTTCACCGACTTGTCCGGAAACAACCTCGTTTTTCCGACTGAAGTTGATGCATATACCCCCGAAATTGCACAAGCCTTACATCAAGGTAACCCTCTCCCTTTAAAAGAAAATTTACTTCGGGCCCGTCACGATTATTCCGAAACGACACCTCAGGCTATAGCTAACCGCCATTTATTAAAAAATTTAATGACCAGGCATGGCTTTGAAACCATTCCTCATGAATGGTGGCATTATAATCTGCAAAATTTTGAAAACTACCCGGTTATAGACCTATAAAACAAACGCTTCTTCTTACCTGTCTCGACTGTTACCATCATTGCTATATTCCAGCAAGCGGGTAATATTTTGCTCCACTTGGCGGTCTATCTGGTTCCCTGATAATTGTTTAGAGGCATACCTGCCGTCAGAAGCAAACAACATATCAATTAATTCCATTGGATTTTTTCCTGCCAACATTTGCTGCTTAGTCATTTCCACAGCCACTTGCTGCACCATAGCATTACGAAAAGCATCCTGCGCAGCCAAACGACTTTGCTCCTGCTGTCGATGCTCCTTTTCCGTAAATTTACGATGAAAACGGGCAAATTCATAAATCGGATCACCGCCTCGATTAAAATCAGGCAACCCGACCAAATTGGTCTTGGCATCAATTAACGTCTTAATCCCCATACCATTATGGTCACGATAAATCATCCAATCATTAACTATTTCAGGATAAACCGCACTCTGCGCATGAATGGCCGTAATTTCACCGAAATCTATCTGATCCCAATCACGATCCGCTGTCAAAACCTGAATATTATTAACAAAATACTCCTTATTTTCAGTCTGCCGTCTTGCCGGATTAACCAAAGCCTGAGCCAAACAAATCGCAACCAATGAATATTTCAGCTCTTGCGCCGTTTTATACCGCAATTTCCGCGGATCACGCCTCACTTCGGAGTCATCTAAAGCTTGATTCAAACAATGAGCTCGCAGAACCTGCAAAGCTTCCAACTGCTCCTGCATCAGCTCAACATTGGCAATAACCCGCACCGAAGCTACTTTATTAACCAAAGCTTCCAATTTAAGCTGTAAATCCTGTCCCGCCATTTTTTCTCCTGTATTCATAATGAAACAATATATCATAAAATCAACCGCCGAACAATACAGGGAAAAAACTTTTTTAACAAATATTTCACATTTTTGTCTATTGCATATTTGGACAAAATATGATATTGTGTTTTCATACAACCAATTAATAACATTTATTATGAAGAATTTAACTTTGCCGTCTGAACTGATGGCCTACATGACAGAAAGCGGAAAATTTGTTTTTATCGACGATTTTTCCGGCTGGGGTGAAGAAACTCAAGTAGCTCACTTTGAATTCGCCCCCGTAATTGAAGGAAATTCGCTTATCGCCGAAAACGGTGATCGTTTTAACCTCCAATACGTATCCATGCGCAGGGGCAATCATCTTACCGTTCAGCTCCGCGACAATAATGAGGATACCTGCCAAGAGCTAAAACTCGCTGACCTCCCGCTGTTTCAAGACTTCAACGTCATTATCTGGACAAGCAACGAAGCACTCCGCGGTTTTGCCCCTCTTTGCAACAGCAAACTTGAACTCGCTCTCTTCTTGCAAAACCTTGCAGACTACGGCGACCCCAAGGACTATGCTCTCGACAGAATCAAAAGTGACATGGCCGCTCTCGCGATATTCCTCTACAGGAACAATCCGGAAAAGACCACGTCAATCCTTGACGAATTGGAATAAAATATTCCAACTAAAAAACCTCTGGCTCTGCTGCCGGAGGTTTTTTAGCATTTCGGAATAGACAGAATTGACAATTTATCTTGAATAAAACTTAATAACATGATACAGTAACGACAATTCTCAAATTATTAACTATATTATTAACTATAAAAAACATAAGATTATGGAAAATCGTACTATCACCCTCAAAGACAAAGTGTTCTACATCACTCTGACACTCTCTCTGGTTCTGCTGACGTCTCTCCTGCTCTACAAAAGCTGCTCTAAAAACGAAACGGAAAATGAGACATGGCTGCCTCCTATCGAAGCTTACGATAATTCTTTTGACAAGGTTATCATTGCCAGAGCTTACCTTGATGGCGTTCAGAAAAACATTTCATCGGAATGCCCTCGCGCTCTGGTAGGTTTCAAATTCATCAACGGACGCGATGTCAAAGACTTCAACTTTGATGGACTGACCTATGAACAATCTGTTCGTATTGTTGCTGAAGATTGGAAACCGCTGATTGTCAACCATCTGTCCGCAGACCTATCTTTATCTGAACAACAAATGGCCGTAATTACACTCACCGCCATGCGCATGGGAAAAACCGGTTTCTTACGTTCCACTTTTTTACAAAAAGTAAATGAAGGACAATTTGAAGAAGCATCAAACTGGTTGCTTTTGCAAAAAGAAGATGGTTCTGTCCGCCAATTGGGAGAAGAAGCAACTCAATACTTTTATATGCTAAAACTCCTCTGGAACAATGAATTAGAGATTGCACAGCTTCAAAATCTGCCAATGTTCTCTTATCGGGCTTTACCGTTAGATAAACTTTATAATGCCGACAGTACCTATGTTTTTAATAAAGACATACGCCAACAGTTATCCAAAGGCTACTACCAAACGCCACTCAAAGCCCTAGAACTTTGATTCTCTGTTTTTTATCCTCTCGCAAATATTGCCGAGAGGATTTTTTTTGACATTAATTCACAAAAGCTATTTTTATAATTGCAATTTAATTTTGACAAGACTAGCATATCCCCACATTGTGATTCACCACAATGCAGATTAATTATCGAAAGGACTATAAAATGAAAAAATTAGCTATTCTTGCTGTATTATTTGCTTTATCTGCCTGCACCGGTGCTCGTGGCACTATCGGTGGTCAGAAAGTCTGCACCAATGATTATCTGTTGGGTGTACTCTCTCTGTCTGAAATCGTTGCTCCTTGCGGCAAGTAAGCTCATGCTTTTCAGAAAGCCCCTGCTCCGTCAGGGGCTTTTTTACTGCCCAAACCACAATTGGCACAGCTCTCACTCTTTTTAACACATCCGTGCCATGGATTCCAAATATCATGCATTGTCTTGACAATTCTTAATCAGCACGATTTCTTTTGGGTCTTGCAAAAAATAAACCTGCTTCAAATAATAAATATGTCGGGATGGATAGCAGCAACTGGCTGACAATATCCGGCGGCGTTAGCAAAGCTGCAGTAATCAGTATCCCCACCAATACATATGGCCTCTTATGTCTAACCGCCTCATATGAAACCAAACGAGAACGAATCAACGAATATGTAATCAGCGGAAATTGAAACATCAGCCCGAAAACCACAGACAACCACAAAGCCATGGAAACAACATTAGATATGCCAAACACAGCCTTTATATCCGACGTAACAAAACTTAATCCGAAATTTATCAGCAACGGTAAAATGAAAAAGATACAAAACAAAACCCCACAAACAAACAGAAAACTGGAACTGACAACAATCGACTTAATAAATCTCCGTTCATTATCATATAAAGCCGGCAAAACAAAGTTCCATATCTGACGCGCCATATAAGGAAAACAGACAAGCAAATCCAAAACAACGGCTGTTTTTATTTGCAGAATAAAAACCTCCATTGGCGAAAAATAATTCAGCGCAACCTCGTGCTGTCCTATCATGATTTTTATCAATGCAGACATACAATAAGGTGCGGCCCAAAACATCGGTAATAATCCGATTCCCAGTGCCATAAAGCACCTAATCAGCATGGCTCTCAAAGCTTCCAAATGAGCCGTCAAACCCTCATCGTTGCCGCTCATACTCATTTTCCGGATTTTGTTTCTTCGTCCTCTACAGCTTTATCTACCGTTTCTTTCAACTCTTTCGCTTCATTCTGCAGCATCTCTTTAGCTTTTTTATATTCATATTGAGCTTTACCGAGTGCTTTGGCTAATTCCGGAATACGTTTGCCTCCAAACAACACCAACACTACTACCAAAATCAAGGTTATTTCAGTTAAACCTAATGACATTATTTTCTCCTCATAAAATTCTTTGTTTATCGACAGCCAGGATTGTCACAGCCTTAACCGGACATACAACTTGACAAGTTCCGCACCCGATACACTCGTCTGCATTAATCTGCGGAAATTCCCCCTCTTCTTTACGAATAGCTTCACGCGGGCATTTCATAACACATAATCCGCATTTGACACAAACAGCATCATCAATAACAGCCAAACCTATTTGTGTTTCTCGCTTTTCATCAAGAGACAGTCTTTCAATAGCCCCGGAAGGACACACTTGAGAACATTTATGACAATCATAGTCACAGAAAGCATCCTTATAGTCAAGATGAACGGCGGGATAATCCCCATCCGCTTTTTTTATAATCTTCATCGGACAACTGACCACACAGAGATTACAATTCAAACAGCGATTGGCAAAAACTTCTGCATTTTTAGCTCCCGGAGGCAAAATAACCTGTTTTATTTTTGCGCCCACAGCTTTCCCTAAACTTATCCCGCCTTTAACTGATAAAAGAAAAAGAGCAGCTGCTCCGCCGACCAAAAATTTTCTTCTTCCGGGACAAAAAACAACGTCCTCCGCTTTCTTAGCCCCATATTGCAACGCACTTTTATGACAAGAAGCAAAACATCTAAAACACTTAATACAAGTCTCGTTATTAACTGTCCCGTTTTTATAATCAATACTCCCGGTCGGACATTTTGAAGCACACGCTCCACAAGAAACACAACTATTTCGTTCAATATAAATGCGATTAACGGCATATCTGGAAAGAAGCCCCAATACGACCCCGACCGGACAAATATCAGAACAAAACAACCGTCCTCTAAACCAAACCAAAACAACAAGCAAAGCCAAAATCAATAATCCGAAGACAGCTCCGCCGGCTGCTGAACCAAATAAAGAATAAGGATCAATCAACCTCATCAACCACACAGTTCCGCCCACGAGGGATCCCCAAACAATTGCCGCAATAAAATACTTATACGGCTTATCTGCGTGATAAGAGCCTCTGCGGCGGAAGAGCATCATCAGCCCTTCCTGCAGCAGCCCCAGCGGACAAAGCGTTGAACAGTATATTCGCCCCAAAAACAATGTCAGCAGTAATAAACCGCACAACAAAATAACCGCTGTCAAAGAAAAATCCGTCACCACCCGCTGCACTAAAGCGACCAATTGCAAATCAAAAATCTTCAAAGGATAAAACTGTCCGGAAAAGGCCAAAACAAAGAGTATCCCGGCCAACAAAGCAATACTGCCGCGAATATAACGTATTTTTTTCATTAATCACCCTTTTCCGGCTTTAGAATTTGAACCCTAAATCTTTCAACCACCCGGAAATACCCAAAGTACGGCTGCTATAACCAACCCAAGGTTCTGAAACAACGTTACAACCTTTGCACTGCGCTGTCAAATCCGAAACGGTATTTTGAACACCGCCACCGCCGTGCGTAATAAAAGGAATAACCTTTTTACCCGACAAATCATAACTCTCCAAAAAGCTGCTGACTTGCGGTGTAATTGTTCCCCACCAGTTAGGAGAACCGATAAAGACCACATCATACTGGGCTATATCCGCGACTGAAGTTGTCAACTTAGGACGATAACCATCAGCAATTTCTTGCTTTGCCTGAACAGTCATCGGACGATATTCTTCAGGATAACTTCCTTCCGTTTTAATTTCAAAAATATCTCCGCCGATTTTCTCTTGTATAGCTTCAGCCACTTCTTTAGTGTTTCCGCTGTAGGAATAATAAGCAACCAAAACCTTAGAGCCGGACATTTCTGCCGCGGTGTTACCCTCTTCGGCCGAAACATTTACAGCCGAACCAAATAATGCTGAAAACATAACCGTTGCAGCTGATACTATTTTTTTCATATTTTTCTCCTTTATGTTAGAGGTTAAACTTCAAAAGTCTTAGCGACTTCTTTCATCCATTTACTAATTTCAATATGTTGCGGACAATGCTTCTCACACAAACGACATCCGATACAACTTGACGCTTTGCCATGAGATTTTGCCAAATTGGCATAATAAACCCTTTGCGCATTAAACGGCTTATCAGAACGTTCCTGTTTTTCAGCATTATACAAAGCAAAATAATCCGGGATAGCAATTTTCATTGGGCAGAATTCAACACAATACCGGCAGGCCGTACAAGGAACCGACACCAAAGAATGAAGCGTTTTAACAGCATTTTCAACAACTTCAAGCTCTTCTTTATTCAAAGGCTTAAAGTTCTGCATATATGAGGTATTATCTTCCAGCTGCGCCATATTGGACATTCCGCTTAAAACCATCATGACCCCCTCCAAACTGGCGGCATAACGTACCGCCCAGGAAGCAACGGACATTTGAGGTTCAGCATCCTTGAAAATCTTTTCTACCTCAGGAGGAACCATAGCCAGACTTCCTCCCTTAACCGGTTCCATCACAATAACCGGTTTTCCGTATTTTTGAGCAATCTCATAACACCTGCGGCTCTGAATACTGGCATTGTCCCAATCAATATAATTAATTTGAAGCTGCACGAATTCAACTTCCGGATGCTCTCGCAATACCTCTTCCAACAACTCCGGAGTATCATGAAAAGAAAAGCCGATATGTTTAATCTTTCCTTCTTTTTTCTTGTCTTGAATAAACTTAAAACTATCATATTGACGCGCCTTGCCGATTGTATTGGCATTAACATTATGAATCAAATAATAGTCAAAATATGAAAGTCCTGTTTTTTCCAGCTGTTTATTGAAAATATCTTCCTGTTGTTCCTTACTCGATAAATATCCGACAGGCAGTTTACTGGCAACGGTAAATTTATCTCGGGGATGCCTTTTAACCAACGCCTCTCGCAAAGCAACTTCACTTTCATACCCCATATACATCCAAGCCGTATCAAAATAACTGAAACCGCGCTCCAAAAACATATCCACCATTTTATTCAGAGTCGCGTAATCTATTGAAGTTTGATCTTTGGGATCTTTCAACGGCAGACGCATAAAACCAAAACCGAGTTTGTTATTAGGATTAATCCGCGCTCTTACCGCATCAGTCACGGCAACAGTCTCCGCCAAAGTCAGCTTTGGCAAAGCTGACAACGCAAACGCGGCCAATGTACTCATCAAAAATTCACGTCTGTTCATAAGCAGCTCCTTTACCTGTACACAACCCACTATAATTTTTAGAGCTTACTCTAAGTCAAGAGTTTTTTTTGCAATGATAACAATTTAAAACCATGCAGCACAAAACAGATAGTCTGCTCATTTTGTTAGACAAAAAACTTGACAAGTATAGTGAGCGAGAGTATGCTAACAAACATGATGAATACGAAACACATAATATATGCACTTTCTCTCCGACGCTCCATAGGAGCTGCTATTGTATTTTAAATAAAAGTATTTGTTTTTTTGTGTGTTTGTTTTTTGAATAAGAGAGAATAATGTTTCCCAAATTAAGTAATGAAGTCAAAGCTGTTTTTGACAAGACAGTAAAAAAATTATCGGCCCAAAACACCTTGTTTGTTATGACGGCGTTTTATCCGCAACGCGGCGGCATTCTCCAGGATGTTGTTAATGCAGGCGGTCAAGCCGTTATTGCCGGCGGCGCACCGAATCAACAACTGTTCAAAGGTATTCCCCAATACAGCCCGGGATATGATACGACAGGTATCAGCGAAACCCCGAAAGAAATTTATGAAATTGTCAAAGCTCTTCCTGAAGAACTTGTCAGCGGACACCCGGTTGCCTTATTTGTAGAAGCTCCGGTCGGCAACCTCTGGTCAAACAATTTGAGAGTGAAAAAAAAGGCAAACATTATCTCTTCTAACGAGCAAAACCTGCGTCTCTTTTTTGAAGAAAAAACCAACTTGCAAAAAATTCTTACAGAAGCAGGTCTTGAAGACTGTTTCATTCCTTCTGAAGTGGTCAAAGTCGAACAGTTAGATGCAGAGAAAATATCTTCTCTTTACACTCAATACCAAGGCAACAACGGCAAAGTCGTTATCCAATCTTGCGGTTCTGAAAACTTTGAAAGCGGTGGCGGCAAAGGCACCAGTATTGTATCCTCCGCCGAAGAATTCGCTCAAAACATCGTCCAACATAAGGGTGATGTCAAAGTCGCACGTTTTATTGACGGTTTCTGCAGCAATATGTCAATGTTCGTCGGCAATACAATTGCCGATAAAGAGCACGGCGGAGTCAAAAAAGGGCATTTATCCCCTGAAGACAACGCTTTTTCGGAAGACACAATTTACGCGCTGTTACAGCGGGGAAAAGAAATAGGTATCAGCAAAGACAAAACCATTGTGCTGACGGCCAGAGCTTCCTTAAAAGCCTTGGGCGACAAAAACCTGACTAAAAGTTCCTCTAACGGTGTCGGCAACTCTCTGGGATATGAGTTTCCTGACGAAATCAATGCCAAAGTTTATGAAATCAGCCAAAAGCTCGGAACATTAATGGCACAATGCGGCAAAGTAGGCCTTTGCGGTGCTGATTTAATTATCGATTCTGATAACCATATCTGGATTAATGAGGTCAATGACCGGCAGCAAGGCCCGACCGAACAGCTGAGCCTTGATGCTGAAAATGCCGGCTTAATCGGCATCCACCGCTTGGCATTTATCAGCAACTATGCCGACTGTTCAGCACCGGAAACACAAAAACTGTTGTATCGGCTTCAACAAAATGCCGAAAACCTTTATCGGAAATCATTGGAAAGCGACGGTAGTTTTTACATCAAAATGATGGGAAAACAAGCAGGAACAGCCACCTCAATCATTGACCTGAAACCGGGTATCTACGCTATCGACAAACAAGCAGACGGCAGCTGGAAATGGGATTTTTCTCAAAGCTACGGCAAGAGTGACAATATTGACCTCAACCAAAATCGGATTTACGCCGGTTTATCCGGAGTCAGCCTCAAAAAAGGACAACAAGTGCCTTCCGGCGCACAAATTCTGCGGATTGTCGGCAAAGCTAAAAACGGCTCATCGCCTTTTAGCATTCAAGGGAATAAAGTTGCGTTGAATAAAAAATGGCTGCCGATTGTAAATAGTTTATATTCTGATATCTTTGGAAAAGAATACAATCATCAACAAACCATATTGATGAATAAACACAAGTCATCCCAAAGGTAATAATATGACAACAGACTTCTCTATTGAAAAATTGCCGATATTAACCGCTGGCGGCGGAACGGAAATAAACCTTTATATTCACCGCTATCGTGCAACCGCTTCCGGAAAAAAAATCTATATCCAGGCGGGGCTTCACGGCGGAGAAACTGCACAATGGAGCTTAAAACGACTACATGATGACCTGCTGAACAACCTGCAAAGCGGTGAAGTCTGCATTGTTCCTTACGCTAATCCTCTGGGCTGGCTGCAGCGAACATACTATTCCACTGCCGGAAAATTTTCAGCAATGGACGGAAGAGACATCAACCGCCTATTTCCGGGTAAAACCGATGGTGAAATGCAAGAACGCATTTGCGCTGCTTTAATGTCTTTGGCACAAAAAAGCGATTTGGTTGTTGATTTACACACCTCTAAAATGAGCACCCCTTTTGCCATTTACACCAAACCAGAATATGAAAAATATATCAAACTTTGCGGTTTCCCTTATAATCAATATTCTGATGACGCCTCAATCCCTTCCCTCCATGGCACATTTAACGCAGCATTAGATCGCGCAGGAATTGATAATATAACAATCGAATGCGGCGGCCATGATGAATATGATAACAATAAAATAACAGCAGTATTTTCAGCCCTTAAATCCCTGCTTTCCGGATTGGAAATAATTTCACAAACAGAAACACCGAACACAAATATATATGCCTTTGAAAAACGCCTGAAAATATTTGCACCAACTGCCGGATTATTGAAATTGAACAAAAAACCCGGAGATAAAGTCTCCACTGGAGAATTTATCGGAGAGGTACTCTGCGCACAAAATCTGACAGAGACACAACCTATCACATCTCCCGTTACCGGCATTATTCACACAATTATTCCCAGCCATATCTGCTGGGAAGGAGACATCGCCTGCGAAATCATCCCTTTGGATAATCTCCACCATTTTTAATCTCTCTTTCTCACAAAAAAGCCATCCGTTTCCAGATGGCTTTCATACACTGACCTAATGATACAACATATGCTTGGAGAAACCTCAACAATCTGCCCGCTCCTCCCCTTATCTCTCATTTGCATATAAAGATAACAGCCATTCACTAATTAAACTTCTTCCATAACAACTAATGACTTCTGCAACCACAATTTTTTCTCCAATATCAAATCATTAATGGCCGAAACTTTTTCTTCTTCAACCTCCAATGCCGCTGCAACTTTTCTTATCAAACCAATTTCTTTATCTTCCAATTCGTCATCAATATTAGCCATCATCAACAATTCACGCAGTAAAAATAAGGATTTCTGCCTATCATTAATATTATCTTTTATTTCAGATAAAATAATCTCCTCAGACATCGGAGCACTAATCAGTTTAATATCCTTTTGAATTCCGTAAATATCTACAATTTCATGCATACAATCACGTTCCCGTTCATCAACGCGCCCGTCGATTTTAACCAAAAACAGTAAAGCCCGCACAAAAGTGACTTTTTCCTCATTCGTTAAATATTGTATAAAATCATCAGTCATCTTCTAAATCTCTATCTTTTTTAGTATACGCCATTATATTATCTTTTGAACAGTTAATATTCTGTTACATACTCTTGCAATTAATACTTACATCAAAATCAAACTAAAATCCTTGCATTTTCAAATAAAAACAACTATACTTGACGAGAAATTAAGTATAATTATGTCTAAATAAAATATTACAATTATGGAAAAAATTTTAGCTTTCAGCGCAATCATTTGCGCATTTGTATTCGGTCTCTGCTACGTATGGCTGGATAAGAGAAAATTTTCACAGAAGCCTTGGAACATTGTCTTTAAACTCTTCATGCAGATTATAGGCATCGCTTCATACGTTTGCTGTTTTCTTTCTCTATCACTAGGGGCACTAGATACTCCTTGGTGGGCGACAGCTATCATAAGCATACTACCGGTTGCCATACTCACCGTATGCGGTTGTATAACTCTTGCCTGGCGTGACGAATTCATGCAAATTGCCCAAAATGGTTTCAAAAGCGAAAATAAAAGCTTTCTTAGAGAATGTATTATCTTTGCTGCAATACTTATAGCGGGAAGTGTATTTATATCATATTTTTCAATACCAGCTCCAATAGTGTTATATCCGGCATTAATTTTAATAATGGGCGGCATTTCCTGCATAATAATCGGCATCGTTCTATTGGCATGTTTCAGTATTCTCAAACTGATACTTTATGTTCTGAAAAACTTTAAAAATATTGGTAAAAAATACTGGAAATGGCTGACAAATTAATCATAATCCCTCTCTATACTTTTATAGAGAGGGATTATGATTAATATATAATAGAAAACCGCGATTATCGCAGACTGAATGTAAAGGTGCTGTTAAACGCCGCTTCCAACCTAAAACCATAGCTAAACATTAGTTTACGGTTCAGTTTATCTTCTTCCCAACAATTTACCTCTCCTGATTTTGACAATATTTATCTAAGTACTGAACAAACAGGATTATGTAAGTTCGGTTTGTAACGCTCGCTTTGCTTCGTTGCCTCTCACTCGCGACCTAACAAACCATCACCTTTCGTTAAAATAACCGCCATTCAAGGCAGTTATTTTTTCCTCAAGCCCTCTCGGGTTCAAATTCCGGTATAGAACATTCGGACACTAAACAAAACCCCTCCAAACATGAAGGGGGTTTGTTTAGTGGTGATGCGTAACTCACAATTTTCGAACTGGTTTTATCAATTTCAGCAGATAATTCACAATCTGACCAAGTGCTGCTGTTTTTACGGATTAAGTGAATAACAGCTTTCTCAAAGCTGTTGCGGAATCAAAGTGGTAACATATTTACATAACTTACCATCCACTCTTCCGAAGATAATGATATTATTCTTACCACCGCCGGTCCTGTCATCATAACATAAAGCATAAGCTATACCCTTAAGTGCTTTACAAGGCTCAAAAGTCACAGGGATATATTCGTAAGCTTTACGAGGATCGTTAATAACATTTTTTAATTTGACCTCTTTCTTAACAATGAGTTTGGCATTTGTCAAATCATAGCTTTCTATTTCAAGCCATGCCTTAAACTCCAGAACATAATACCTTTCGCAATGTACGCGATAAAATGTCAAAGTTTGGGTTGCCTCATGTTTAAGAACACAATACTCCGGCGGCAAAAGGACAATACCGTCTTTGCGTAATCCATAAAAAGTTTCAGACCAGTCTGTCTTTGTGATAAGCTCTAAACCGTTTCCCAACGGTGTGTAGGATACATCGGCAGCCATCATCTGCACAGATACTGCTAATACAGTAACCAAGATCAAAATAATTTTTTTCATAATAAAACCGGAATATTTAATGAGGCTTTATTTGACCGGATCCTCTAATTTAGAATAATAAAATTTCATCTAAGAGTACAAAAACCAACTTGTTTTGTCAACTTTTTTTATTGCATTTTATTTTCTCACCACTTACAATATGACATGGAGAAAAACATATATAATTCTCAGCAATATTTAGGCGAAATTGTTAATGTCAAAATTGATCGCCCTTTAGGTTCAACTCACCCCAAACATAAATTTATTTATCCTGTAAATTATGGCTATATCTTCTTCATCAAAAAATAAACCGTTGTCAACGTCAAAACTTTTTTCATATCCGAATCATAACAAAAAAGCAATCCCGAGACCTAACGAGATTCTAACTCATTCAAAACATTGAAAAACAAAGATTTTTGCATAA
>CANDEX010000016.1 GCA_947383875.1 uncultured Azospirillum sp.
TACACTGTCGTAGACACTCTTTCCCTACACGACGCTCTTCCGATCTCTGTCTGGTACGTATTCCCGCAGATCTTCCGAGCCAACATTTTGTTATAGGGAGCTGTCCCTGAACTGACCGAGGTCTTTTTATATGGCACCCACTTTATTGAGAAGCGGTTCGATAAGAATGTATCTAATACGGCTATGACGGCCCCTCCAGAAAATTTTAACAACTCCGCATTACGGAGTTTTTTTGTATTAGTTGAGAAAGTTTTAAAGAGTGAGACTTATTTACTGCGGTGATGTTGTTGCCCGTGCCGGCAGAGAGGCCGTGTTATCAAATTTACCTAAACTCCGAGATGATTACAAACCGGATGTTATTATCGTCAATATTGAAAATGCGGCGCATGGTTTCGGTGCCAGTCCGTCTATCTGCCGTCAATTTCTTGATGCCGGCGTGGATGCATTGGTTACAGGAAACCATGTTTGGCAGCAGCGTGATTTAATTCCTTTTCTGGATGAATGTAAGCGGATTGTCCGGCCGTTAAATTACCCGGAAGGCCTACCGGGCAAAGGGGCTATTGAATTAGAACTCCCCAACGGCAAAAAAATTCTGATTGCCCAATTACTCGGACGCTTGTTCATGGAAGCCGTTGACTGTCCGGCGCAGGCTATAGACAAGCTGTTGAAAAATTACACGCTGGGCAAAAATATTAACGCCATTTTTGTGGATGTTCATGCCGAAGCAACCGCGGAAAAAATTGAAATCGGACATTATCTGGACGGTCGCGTTTCGGCAGTCATCGGTTCGCATACTCATATTCCCACCTCGGATTATTGTATCCGTGACGGCGGAACGGCTTATCAGACGGATGTCGGGATGTGCGGAGATTATAACTCGGTTATCGGCTTTGACAAGACCGAACCACTCAATCGTCTGCAACGCAAATATACCGGTGGGCGATTAACTCCGGCCAAAGGTCCGGGGACATTATTCGGTATCGTTATTGATATTGACGACACAACCGGTAAGGCGATGCATATTGAACAAATAAAGCTGCCGACAGCCTAATTTTCAAAATAGAAATCCCCCGAGAACAAGTCTACGGGGGATTTTTATCTTAATATCGGATAACCCTTTGGATATAAATTCGTATCGCATTTGATATGTTTCTACGAGGTGCGTGTTTGGATGATGCCGCTTTTAGGTATTATCACAGTCGGTGCAGACAGCATAACGGGAATTAAAGCCGCCGCCGGCCGCTTTATAGAAAGCAACAACCGACTGATAAATCGCACCATTGCTTGCCAAAAGTTCGGTTTGGACTTTCAACAGTTCCTGTTCGGATAACAGTAAGTCGTTAAACTCTATCAAGCCATTTTTATATTTGCTCAACGTATATTTCAGCACATTCTGCATATTATTTACAGACTTGCGATAAGCTTCATTGCGCTGTTTTTCCTGCTGAAGAGCCACGACTGAATTTCTTAATTCGCTGACAGCATTTAATATTGAATTCTGGTAAGCCAAAACATACTGCTCTTTGATTTCTTTTTGTTCGTTCACGGTATTCATTAACTGGTTCCAGTGAAAGAAAGGCAACTTCAAGGCCGGAGAATAGCTATAGGCTGCATTCCCGCCGTTAATTAGTCCCGAGACATTTCCCCCTTGCCAACCGATAAATCCCGTCAGGCTGACATTAGGATAAAGATTTGCAACGGCCTGCCCCACCGCAGCATTCTGTGCAATCAGATTTTGTTCGGATAATCGGACATCCGGACGATGGCGAATAATATCAACACGCAATTTATATAATTGATCAAGATTATAACTCACACGACGGCGAATCATATTATCAGAGGTGTTATCCAGCGTATATTGCAATTCATCAGGCAAAACACCAAGCAGAACAGCAATAGCATTTTTATAGGCCTCAATATTAGTTTCCAACTGAGGAATTAGCGTTTTGGTACTTTCTACGGCATATTGAGACTGATTAAGCGCAATAAAATCCGTCAGTCCGGCATCATACTTCTGCTTCACCAGCTCATAAATATCCTGCTGTAATTTCAGGTTCTGTTTGGCGACACGCAGCTGTTCCTGATTGGTGCGTAAATTGATATAATTATTTGCAACCTCTCCAGCCATTACAAGACGAACATTGTCCAAATTGGCTCCCGCGGCTTTAAACACAGCTGACGAAGCTTCCTTTGCCCGACGGTTTCCGCCCCAGATATCCAATTCCCATGCCGCATCCATACCTAACTGATAATAGTCTCGTTTAATGGAGAAGCCGGTATCTTTTCCGGTTTTTTCATAATTATAACCGGTATCGACATCAAACATCGGAAAGGATTGTACATTACTGCGCCGTAGAGCATAACGTGCTTGCCGTAATTTATGGATGGCCATTTTAACATTCGGACTTGATGCCCAAGCTTGTTCAATTAATCCGTCTAATGTCGGATCGTTAAACTGCTTATACCAATCATGATATATCGGAGATGCGTTCGCCTGCTCTAATTTCAGATTTTTGGCAACCTCGGCATCATTAAAGAATGTCGGACGATGATAATCAGGGCCGACAGTGCAGGATGTCAGTATTGTAAAAGCCAATAATGCTATCAAACGTTTATTTGTCTGCATTTTTTTCACCCTCTTCATCCAACTTTATTTCCAACGGATTGCCGTGTTCTCTGGTTTCTGTCATTACTTTATCTTCTGCGCGACCATGTCCGGCCCATTCCTTAATGGTTTCAAACACGGCAAACAGAGCAGGAATAAAGATAATGCCGATAAACGTCGCAGCAATCATGCCGTAAAATACAGAAGAACCAATAGCTATTTGAGATGATGCCCCTGCACCTTTAGCGACAATCATCGGAAAAACACCCAGAATAAAGGTCATTGCCGTCATTAATACTGCGCGGAATCTTTCTCCGGCTCCTTTTTTAGAGGCTTCCAGAATTGTGGCACCGTCATCTCGATAGGCTTTGGTAAATTCGACAATCAAAATCGCATTTTTTGCTGCCAAACCAATTAACATAATCAGCCCCAGCTGCGCGTAAATACTTAAAGCCTCCCCCATAAAATGCAAACCTATCAACGCGCCCAATATGGCAAAGATAGTTGAAAACATTACGGCAAAAGCCAACATCCAGCTTTCATAAAGTGCCACCAGAAACAGATAGCAGAATACTAAAGCCAAGATAATCAGAAAAGTTGCCAACCCCGCTGCCTGAACTTCCTGAAGGCTTAATCCTGTCCATGAAATTTGAAAATCTTTGGGCAAAATTTTATCTGCGACGGATGCTATCTCATCAATCGCCGTACCGGTACTGACTCCCGGTTTAGCCTGAGCGGTAATTGAAGCATCGGTATATTGGTTATAACGATAGATAATTTTAGGCGAAACACTGGTTTTTACGGAAGCAAAACTGCCGACGCGTATCAGTTTTCCGTTTTGGGTAGGGACATACAGATTTTCAACATCGCTTACATTTTGGCGATAAGGAAAGTCAGCCTGAATAATAACCTTATTGACTTGCCCGCTCAGAGTGATGTTATTGATATAACGTGAACCGAGATTGTTTGCTAAAGCCGTAAAGAGGTTTGATACCGGAATTTTGTATGCTTCCAGCTTGGTGCGGTCGACATCCAAATAAATATGAGGCGTATCAGAGGTGAACGTACTAAAAGCATAAGAGACGGATTGCGACTTATTCAGTGCTCCTAAATATTTTTGCAGTTGGTTGTATAATTCCGCAGGTGTGGTATTGCCGTTTGTCGACAACAATTCCAAAGACAAACCATCGCTTTTGCCTACACCCGGAATAGACGGCGGCGCAAAAAAGTTAATATCAGCCAATGTATTGCCGGCAAACTTCTCTCGCAAGCGAGCGGTAATAGCTCCAACAGACAAATCTTTCGTCTCTCGTTTTGACCATTCGTCCAAGCCGATAACGCCAAGCGCAATATTTTCACCACTGCCGCCAAGCATCGAATAACCGGCAACGGAAATAAAATATTTAATTCCTTTAATCTTAAGAGCTTCAGTGCTGACTTGTGACATGACATCATTTGTTTGATTAATCGTCGCCGTATCTTTGAGCTGAACATTGGCAAACAATATGCCTTGATCTTCCTCCGGCAGAAATGACGTTGCCGTATTGGCAAACAGTAGCCATACAAGACCGATTGTTCCAAGGGTCACCATGACGGTTATGCCGATAAAGGAAGAAAAATAGCCGACAATCTTCAAATAATATTCTTTAAAATAATCAATGACACCGTCAAACCATTTAAAGAAACCTTTCGGGTTGTTTTGTTTATCTCCGCGCAAGAAAATTGCACAAAGAGACGGACTTAATGTCAAAGCATTAAATGCTGAAAAGACAACAGCTGTTGCAATCGTCACGGCAAACTGCTGGTAGATTTTTCCGGTAATGCCGGCCATTAATCCTACCGGAATAAAAATTGACAAGAGCACAAAAGTTGTGGCAACAATCGCACTGGCAATTTGTTTCATGGCTTTGACCGAAGCATCATGCGCATTCAGATTTTCATAGACCATCAGATATTGTACGCGTTCTACCACAATAATCGCATCATCTACCACCAATCCGATTGCCAGAATCATGGCGAAAAGAGTTAAAATGTTAATATCAAAGCCCAAGACATAAATCACGGCGAATGTGGCAATCAATGATACCGGAATGGTAATCAACGGAATCAGGGTTGTTTTCATTTTCTGTAGAAAAACATAAGTCACTAACACCACCAGCAAAAAGGTGATAACCAACGTTTCTACAATACTGGCAATCGAAGCTCGTACGTAATCCGTCGAATCGTAAGCAACGCGAAATTCCATATCTTCAGGAAACGTCTTGCTCAGCTTTTCGATTTCCTTTTTCACATTTTTCATAATTTGCAGCGAATTGGTGTTCGGTGTTTGGCTGAGACCGATTACAACCGCCGGCGTGTTATCAAAGCGGGCATTCATACTATAGTTATCCGCCCCTAATTCGATACGGGCGACATCTTTCAAACGGACAATTCCTCCATCTTCAGACGTGGCCACAACAATATTTTCAAAATCTTCTACGCTGTTCAGCAGACCTTTGGCCGTCAAAGACAAAACCATCGGTGTCTCTTTACTGCTGGGAGCCGCCCCTACCTGACCGATTGAAGCTTGCACGTTTTGCGAAGCAATCGCTTGCGCAATTGTCGTACTGTCTATCCCCAGAGATGCTATTTTATCACTGTTCAACCAGACACGCATGGAATATTGCGGACCGTAAATATCAACCGAACCAATACCCTTGATACGAGATAACGGATTTTTAATATTCGTGTAAGCAAAGTTGCTTAAATATAATTCGTTATATGTTCGGTTCGGTGAACGCAGCACCAGCATTCCCAAAATGTTTGACATACTGGTTTTAACATCTATTCCCTGTCGGGTCACAATTTCGGGAAGCTGTGACATAACCTGCTGGAGGCGGTTCTGCACCTTAACTTGAGCAATATCAGGATCGGTTCCGACATCAAACGTTACAGTCAGCGTATAACTGCCGTTATCATCAGAAGTCGATGACATATACAACATATTCTCCACACCGTTAATCTGATTTTCAATCGGAACGGCAACAGTATCAACCAACACCTGTGCGCTGGCTCCGGGGTATGTCGTGGAAACAACAATCTGAGGCGGCGTAATCTGCGGATATTGCGAAACAGGCAAAACGGCAACAGCCCAAAGTCCCAGCAAGATCATCACAATAGAGATGACACCGGCAAAACGCGGTTTATCAATAAAATACTGTGAAAACATCAGGCTTTCTCCCCTGCTGTAGAATTTCCGACAACTTTAATTTTTATTTTGGTTGAGGCTATTTGCGGGCTGACTTTATCCAGCACCAAATAGTCTCCGTCTTTGAAATTATTTTGCAGAACATAGTTGTCTCCTTTTTCACCGAGGATATTAACTTTGGCTTTTTCCAGCTTGCTGCCGTTAATCAGATAAACGTAATTACCTTTTTCCTCTTGAGTGACGAGATTTTTGTTCACTAAAACTACGTTTTTATAATTCTTTTCCACCATAACGTCGACATAGGCGTTTGCGACCAAGGCTTTGTCCGGATTGGAAAAGTCTGCATAAACGGCAATGGAATTTGTCGAGCGATCGACTTTATTATCCGCATACTGATATGTTCCGGCTGCGTTATAAATATTGCCGTCTGCTAAACGCAGCTTGATTTTATCATCGGAAAACAACGCTCCGCTTTTTAATTCATCAAGGTAATCTTTATCGGTAATGGAGAATACAACACGGATAGGATCATACTGAATAATGCTGAACAGGGGCTGTCCTGACGGAGACACATAATCACCTTTCGTCAAACTCATTTCGCCGACAATACCGGAAATGGGAGCATTTATTTCAGTATAATCATAATTAACCTGAGCCAGTTTGTAATTAGCTTTCGCTTGAGCCACCGCCGCCTGTGCACTCAGGTAGCGAGCTTTGGCATTATCAAATTCCGTTTTGGACATTGCTTTAGGACCGGCTTTTTGTACCCGTTCGTAATATACCTTTGCATTGGCAAGATCTGCCTGTGTCTGCAAAACCTGAGCTTCCGCAGCAGCAACTTGCGCCTGATATTCCCCCTGCTGTATCATTAACAAGGACTGACCGGACTTGACTTCCTGACCGCCGGAAACATTAATTTTTTCAAGAAATCCACTGATATAAGGACGTACGGCAACTTCATTTATAGGTGTGATATAACCGATATATTTTTTATCCAGCGTTACTTCTTGCACCGCTATAGGCTTTACTTGCAAGACGGTTTCCGGGACATCAACTCGCATAGTATCTGAAGCTTTATCCATATGACGGGTATAGAGGTAATATATCAGAATAAGGCTGATAACAATAATCACCGGCCAGAACCAGCCGTACTGCTTTTCTTCAACTTCTTGTTTATAACGCATGGTTCACATCCCTAAACTATTTGTTTTATTCCTGCTTTAAATAATTATTGCCACGATGATTACAAGTGCGTGATAAGCTGGTAGATGCCTCTCACATCAAATAGGTATTTTTTCCTTGATTTCTGTAATTTTTTGTTTTATCTTAAACAACGCCACTTAGAATAATTGTATCCATATTATGGCAACTTATTCAAAACCGTTGGTTATCCAACGGTTTTTTTGTTTTTAAATTTACTTTAAAGGAGAAATATCATGGGGGGCTTAAATAAATCTACCCAACATATCAATGACGATTTAACACGGCAAAATCTGCTAGAAACTCAACATTCGTCCCTATCTGAAAATTCTGATGCGGCAACCGATGAGGTTGTTTCTCATCAAACAAATACGATGGCAGCGACACAAACAGCAATGGTGTCCCAAACGACAACAAACTCTCCTCTAACTCAAAAATTTACAACAACAGAAGATTTTGTAAAAAACTATAATCAAACACATGAGTTAAAAAGAAAAAGCCTGTTAGAAAAAGAAGAACGAGACATCATCAACAAATATAAAGCTGATGATATACAAAAAGAAAAACAAAACGCCGCAGAAAACTTTCAAGAAGAACAAACATTAGAAAAACAGAAAAAGGAGGAACGCCAATTTATTCAACGCAGACTTAGTGAATATTCTTCATCTTTACCTAAATATTCTAGCCAATCCAATGTAGGGAGCACTCATAAATCTCCCTTTCCTGATAATAATCATATAGAAAATATTAATGAACAACATAACCTACAGGCAAATGAATTATCTGAAAATAAGAAACTTCAAAGAATTAATTATTCATTGTATGGAAATGATTTCTCTAAAAAAGAAATAGATTCTATGCTTAATGATTACCGTTTTCAAAACATAATGAAAAGTATTTACGATAATGAAGGCGGTTATGTTAACGATTTTTCTGACCCAGGAAAAAAGACTAAATATGGAATTTCTTCAAAAAGTTATCCTTACGAAGATATTGAGAATTTATCCAAAGAACGCTCCTATGCCTTATATTACAGGGATTATTGGAAACGCTATCATGCTGACAGACTACCAGACGACATAGCACAACCATTTATGGACATTGGCGTTAATCAAGGTATGCCGACTGCAGTAATCAACCTACAAAAAGCCATCGGAATAAAACCCGGAACAATAATTGGCGATCAAACTATTAATGCGTTAAAAAACCAAGATAATATCAAAATTCTAAACAAATTCAAAAAACTCTCGCAGGAAAGATACAAAAATATAATTAGCAAAAATCCCAAATTGCAAAAATATCAAAAAGGTTGGACTAACCGCTTAAATAAGATTTCAGACTAATTCATCATTTACAATTATTATTCATATTATTAAGAAAATTATCTATCATTGAAAAAATTTGGGCATTGATTTTGAGGTCACAACCTAGGATATCCGTCAAACCATAACTTTTGGGGATTGCGATTTTGGGAAAATAAAAAGTTTCATACGCTTCTACTGTTTTTGCAACATATTCATCATATGCATTTATTATCTGCTTATGATTTTGAGCAAAATGCATTTGCACAATATTATTAAACTGCTGCCGATAACAATGGCGAGCTTGTTTTGCCTTATTTATCTGGCGTTCCATTGCATGAGGAGAAAAACACTCTGGTTTACTGAAATTGGCACTCTGCGAACAAAAGGATATTTGTTCATCTATCTTTTTGTTACACTCATTGAGCTTATGGATAAGCGGTAAATCCAGAGTTTCTTGCAATAATATTTTCTTATTTATAGGGGGTAAAGAAGAAGCTTGCTTAAATTTTATATTATCTAAGATATTCTCAATAAAATTATGAATATCGAAAGATATATTGTGCCGGACTAAAAGCATTTTCTTTGCAGGCTGTTTTGTCCCACATAATGCATTAAAATAAAGTTCTTTATAAAGATGACTTACAGCAGCGGCATAGCTGTTAAAATAATTCGTATAAAGCCCTTGCTCTGCAGAATAAAAATCATGAATTATCGTCTTCATGATTTTTTGATAGCAAAATAAATTTTCAGAATACAACTCTAAATAATTTGTCTGATATTGTGCTGTTTGACATTTTTTATCTTTAGGATTTTCATCACAAAAAGAAGCTAACTTATCAAGGGACACATCACAATCAGAGAAATTTTCTTCAAGCTTAAGAATTGCTGGAGAAATTTCATTTCCCTTACTTTCTGATGGCAGGCATATAAGCATATATGTTATAAAAATAGCGCGAAACATCATACTCCTTTTTATAGAACAATAAAATAGAATGAAATCAATTGCAAGATGTACAGGTAATGCCTTTAAACTTATTTAAACATTTTCAGAATATTACTACTATTACATTTAACAGTTTTAGGCTAACCATTATGAACAACACAGATTTCAATGCTTTTGCTCTGGCAACACCCCATGCCGGAGAATTGGCTCAGATTTACGGCGCCTTTAAGGCATTATCTGATATTTCGGGCGTTACTTACGATAATAACGCTTTTTTATTGCCAAAAGGAATTAATGATATTTCAGACATTAAAGACACAATTTCTTATTCGAAATACGCTTCTTATGAAGATTTTCGCCGTGATATATTTGAAATGCTTGATATTTTTATGCAAAAAACATCCGTTATTCCTCAAATATTTGTTCTTGCTTATAATCAATCAGACAACAAACTGGCTGAAAATAATGTTGATACAATGTGTCGAGTTGTCAAGGAATATTATAAAGAACATAAATTAGGACAAATTTTTACCACAGTTCTAACCAGTCGATTACATAAATATAAATTTGTTGATTTAATTAATGTCCCTAAACACTTGCTGACCTTTAACTCTCGTATCAGGCTGTTAAGAAATCAGGAGTTAAAAAGAAAAACTCTTGTTACAATCGGAACCATTAATAATTTTAATCGTCGTACTGTCAATGAAAAAAAACAGGAATTACTGAAAAAGCTGGAACTGCTCAAAAATGACAAATGGCTTGCACCTTTAGCTGTCAAATTAAACAATTTTATCAAGACACCAAAAAAAATCGTCTTTTGTTTGGGCGGACGCGTCGATGGTCCGGAAATTGTTTTTGACGTGAATTTTGCCAAGAAAGTATACGCTGATGCAGAAAGGTTATCGCAAATAGGCTATGGAATCGTTATTGTCAATGGTCCGCGTACGCCTAATGATGTTACAGATTATTTGTATGAACAGTCACAAAACAACCCGTTGATTACATTTCAAAACAGTAAAAACATCGCCGAAACTGATGATGATCGTTCTCCTTTGAGGTGGCGAATTTACTCCGGAAAAAACGAAGCAGTGTTTAAAGAATTGCAAAAACTGGGCAATATTTATCCCGGTATTTTAGGTTTTGACAACACGCTGGCTGTCCACACGGTGGATTCATTCTCCAGCTGCGAAACAGCTAACGCGGCCATTCCGACGGCAATATGCAGCGAAGGAATATATATTGATCGGGATGTTAGGTATGACTGCCTAAACCTGAAAGAATTACTTTGCCCCAAATATGCAACAGACTGGGATGATTTTGTCCGTTTTGCACGCAATATGCGAATAGAACCTAAAGATTTGAATCCGCAAATTCTTTCCAGTCCATTACGGGTATTTGCAGAGACATTGCTAAATAAAATCCAGTGTCAAAACAAGTTGCACTGATTAACCTTGCTTATCGCTAATCCATGGACTGACCATTTCAACAATTCGGTTAATAATCTGGTTCTCATCAATCGTCATTCCGGACGCAATGTTAATTTCTGCCACTATGGATGCGCCGGTATGAGCCAGAGCCAAAGACTTAAGCATTCCGGTTAGGATGAGAGCCTCGGAAACAGTTTCGGCTTTTAATACCCTAACCTCTTCAGCTCCCGAAAGTGTCAGAAATATCTTATTGTTCAGATAGTCGTTTTTAATTTCAAGCCCCAGATAACCTAATCCGGAAATTTCTTTATAAATCATATTTTCCGGTTCGCGGCAAAGGCGCATCACATATTTAATGCCGATAGTCAAAGCTACAAAAGGCTTATATTTTTGAAGAGCCTGTAAATAATCTTCCACTTTGATGACGGCGCATTCCATTCTATTCGGAAGCAAACAAGACTCAACAAACAAGGCTACAGCAAACATATTATTTGAGAAGCCTTGATGATTATTGCGGATAATGATTATTTTATCAGAACCGTATCGCGCTATTAATTTCCGCGCCTCTTCACGATATGAGGGGAAATCTCCTGTCATATCTTTTGTTATTTCCCAAACCGGGCGTTCTTCATTAAGAAAGCTATCGCCTTCGTTCTGATCAAGTACAATTTCTATCATCTTATTTCTATTTCTTTATTTATTCACCGCATGAGAAGATAAAATTTCTAAAGAACAGAGGATTTCGGCCAAATCTTCATCCTTACCCAGGCGGTGGTTGCTGTCTTTAAGCAGCTTGACAACCACATCATTGCTTTCCAGACATTTGGCTGTCTTTAAGGCTTTTTCAGGATCCAGACTGGCATCTTTTTGTCCTTGTATCAAATGAACAGGACAAACGACTGCCAACGGTTTATCCAACAGACGGTTTTCACGACCGCTTTCAAACATGGTTTTGGTGAAAACATAAGTGAAATCTTTATTTCCGAACTCCAAACGCCCTTCGCCAAACAATTTTTCTTTCTGCTCCGGCGTAAAAATATAGTTTTCCAAATCCAGCGTAAAATCCGGCGCAGCAGCCAGCCCTAATACGCCGATAACTTTTTCGGGGCGTTCTCGTGCGGCCAGTAAGCTCAGCCATCCGCCGAGAGAAGAACCGACAAGAAGAACATCAGTTTTCGCAATCTCGTCTATCACTTCTAAAATCTGCGCTTTCCAAATATTAATATCTGTTTCTTCATAACGAGCCGAATCGGAACCGTGTCCGGCCAACTCGTAGCGCACAAAATTTATTCCTTTTTCTTCACACCACTTTAGGATAGCTTCGGGTTTACGCCCCCAGCAATCAGAATATAAACCGTGCGTATAAACGACTGTAAACTTGTTAGTTTCTGGTGATTTTGCTTGGCGGAAATCAATTTTCGTTGTAAAGTTTGACTTAAATGTGTAATCAGTCATCAGACGAATACTCCTACTGCTTAATTTTTTGAGGATTGTAGCAATAAAATGTCAAATAGCAAAGAAAATTCTCCGGTTGTGTTACAAGTTTTACCGGAATTGGAAATGGGCGGTGTTGAACGCGGCACATTAGAAGTTGCAACCTATATGAAACAACAAGGAATTAAAAACTTTGTTGCATCGCAAGGCGGGCGTTTGGTTTATGATTTAGATAAAGCTAAAATTCCGCATCTGACGCTGCCGTTAAAAACCAAAAACTTTTTCAAAATGCGGCAAAATGCAAAAAAATTGGAGCAATATATCCGTGATAACGGTATTAATGTTGTTCATGCCCGTTCTCGCGCACCGGCTTGGAGTGCCTATTGGGCAGCTAAGCGTGCCGGCGTACATTTTGTAACCACATTTCACGGCACCTATGGCCTCGGCCCCTGCGGCATTAAAAAGATTTATAACAAAATCATGACTTATGGCGAACGGGTGATTGCTATTTCCGAACATATTAAAAAGCATATTCTCGGAAACTATAAAATTTCGGAAGGTAAAATTCGCCTGGTTCATCGTTGCGTGGACGTTGATAAGTTTAATCCGGATGCAGTCTCGCAAGAGCGCATCATTAAAACGGTTAAGGCTTTTAATATTCCTGAAGATAAGCCGGTTCTGCTTCTTCTGGGACGTCTGACCAACTGGAAAGGACAGCATCTGCTGATTGAAGCCTTGTCCATGCTTAAGCACAAAGACTATTATTGTCTGATTGTCGGTCCGGATCAAGGACGAGTTAAATATTCCGAACATTTGCGAGACTTAGTGAAAAAATATCACTTGGAAGGTTCTGTCGCGTTTCACGGTCAGACAACTGATGTTTCGGCATTAATGATGGTGTCGAACGTTGTTCTCTCTACAGCTATTGAACCGGAAGCTTTCGGTCGAATCTCCATTGAAGGACAAGCTATGGGAAAAGTGGTAGTGGCTTCCAACATCGGCGGTTCGCTGGATACGATTACGGACGGAGTCACAGGAAAGTTTTTCTACAGCAATAATCCGGCCTCTTTGGCTGAAGCCATTGACTGGGCTCTGAACTTATCTCCCGAGGACGTGAAGAAAATCACCAAGGCGGGAATTAAAAACGTGCATGATAACTTTACAAAAGACATTATGTGCGAAAAAACTATTGCAGTTTATGAAGAACTGCTTAAAATGGAAAATTGAGTTTTATAAAACTCGATATTTATCAATAATAATTAAATTAAAGGAATTTAACATGGTTGCGATTAAACTTCCTGACGGAAGTATTTTAGAGATGGAAAGCGGGGTCAACGGGTTTGACATCGCTCATAAGATTAGTGCAGGTTTAGCCAAAGCGGCTTTAGCAATTACCGTCAACGGCATAACACAGGATTTAAGCACTCCCATCACTACCGACGCAACTGTGACCATCATCACCGGTAAGGATAAGGAAGGCTTACACATTCTGCGCCACACTTGCTCTCACGTTATGGCTCAGGCGGTTAAAGAATTGTGGCCTGATGTTCAAGTTACCATCGGTCCGGCTATTGAAAACGGTTTTTATTATGACTTTGCACGCAAAGAACCGTTCACCACTGATGATTTTGCAAAAATTGAAGAAAAAATGCATGAAATCGTTAAGCGGGACGAAAAGTTGGAACGTGTCGTTATGCCCAGAGATGAAGCTGTCAAATTCTTTACGGACAAAGGAGAGCACTACAAGGCAGAAATCATCAATGACCTGCCGGAAGGGGAAATCATTTCTCTTTATCGTCAAGGTGATTTTACAGATTTGTGTCGCGGTCCTCACGTTCCGTCAACAGGAAAAATCGGTGATGCATTCAAAATCATGAAAGTTGCCGGTGCTTATTGGCGCGGTGACTCCTCTAAGGAAATGCTGCAACGTCTGTATGCAACTGCTTGGGCTGACAAAAAAGATTTGAAAGCTTATTTGGAAATGCTGGAAGAAGCAGAAAAACGTGACCACCGCAAATTGGGACGCGAAATGGATTTATTCCACTTTGAACCCGAATATGCTCCGGGTGCTGTTTTTTGGCATGACAAAGGATATAAAGTTTACCGCAAGTTGATTGAGTATATGCGTAACCGCCAAGAACATAACGGTTATATTGAAATTTCCACCCCGCGGATTATGGATCGCGTGTTGTGGGAAATTTCCGGACACTGGGATAAATACGGTGCTCATAACTACTCAGGAAAAACGGAAGATGAAAAACAGTTCTGCGTTAAACCGATGAACTGTCCGGGCGGTCTGTTAGTTTACAAACAAGGCATCAAATCTTACCGTGATTTACCGTTGCGAGTGGCTGAGTTCGGTATGGTCAATCGTTACGAGGCTTCCGGTTCATTAATGGGCTTGATGAGGGTTCGTGAATTTACTCAAGATGATGCCCATATTTTCTGCACTCCGGAACAGATGGAAGAAGAATGTGTCAGAACAATTAAGTTGATTCTGGATATCTATAAAGACTTTGGGTTTGAAGATGTAAAAATTTATCTGTCAACCCGACCGGACAGCGTTTATCGTATCGGTTCAGATGAGATTTGGGATATCTCAGAAAAAGCGTTGGCTAATGCGCTGGAGCACAATGGTTACGCCTATGAAATCAACGAAGGTGAAGGTGCGTTCTATGGCCCTAAACTGGAATTCATTCTGCGTGATGCTATCGGCCGTGAATGGCAGTGCGGTACCGTACAGATGGATATGAACCTGCCGCAGCGTTTTGATATTTCTTACATCGGAGAAGATGGTGAGAAACATCAGCCGGTTATGTTACACCGTGCACTCTTTGGTTCTATTGAACGTTTCCTCGGTATTTTGATTGAAAATCATGCTGGAAAACTGCCGTTATGGTTATCACCGGAGCAGGTTGTGGTCTGCCCGATTGTCAGTGAATTTAACGGATATGCAGAAGAGGTAGCCGCTAAGCTGCGTAAAGCTGGTTTATATGCCAAGACGGATGTGCGAAATGAAAAAATCAATTATAAAATTCGCGAACATTCAGTTGCTAAAATTCCGGTTATTGCTGTTGTCGGAGCCAAAGAAAAAGAGAACGGCACTGTGGCTGTTCGTCGCTTGGGTTCAGATAAGCAGGAAATTATCAAACTTGATGATTTTGTTTCTGCTTTGGCGGCCGAAGCGCAAATGCCGCATTTGCACGAGTAGAGCGAGAGATTTGCTATTGGTAGAGCGTCTACTGCGAGTAGAGCGTCTACTGCGGGTAGAGCGTCTACTGCGTGTGGCATAAAATAAGTTTATAAGAAAGGAGTTCTGCAAAGGACTCCTTTTTTTTAGTTATGACAGCAAATACAACGAACATGAGATAGTAAAAGGAAGGCTTTTTCTCATTGGAGAAAAACGGCTTCTTCAGCCGGACGCAACTAAACACAACAACATGGTATAGGGAACGCAAGCCCCGATGGATGAAACAGCGGAAATTTAAAGCGTAACAGCGGCTATATGATATTTGTTTTCGAAAGGCTTCATCACCACTGTTAAACACTGCCGCCGCATAACAAGCCGGACTGCTTTCATTATCCGTAAAAAAACAACGGCATAATATATCGTCATGCTTGGGGATATTCATATCCAAGTAACGAAATTATTGTATATCTCTCTTGAAAGCTGACAGTCTCATAATACTTATACACTATCTTATTAAACTTTGGGAGAGAGTATGGAGCCGCAGCTGACATATAGTCATCATCAGCAAAATCTGACCGTTACACTAAGCGGCGATTTTTGCGGTTATACCCTGAGAGAAAGCGTTGATCAGCTTTTTGAAAACCTCAATACGGCAAAAAACATTTCTTTTGAAACACAAAATTTAGGAGAATGGGATTCTACGCTGGTCGTCATTTTATTTCAAATGGCACTCTATGCAAAAAAACACAACTTAAGCATTAACTGGGATACCTTACCGGCTAATTTGCATGAACTGGTGCGGCTTTCCTTAACACCCAATGTTGTTCCGCCGCAGGAAAACGATGAAACAGGAAGTTTACCTGAACGGGTCGGAGAATGGGCGGTTAATACTTATAACGGCGTCAGCAAAGGTCTTTCCTTTATAGGACAAACGTTGTCATCTTTTCTGCGTTGGTTAGCCGGTACCGCAGTTATGCGGCAGGTTGATTTTCAATTTGCTCTTGAAGCTTGCAGTTATAAGGCTCTGGGAATTGTTTCTATTGTTAGTTTTATGGTCGGACTGATTTTGGCGTATGTTGGTTCTATTCAGTTGAAAAATTTCGGTGCGCAGATTTATGTTGCCAGTTTGGTTGCCATCGGAATGACGCGTATTATGGGAGCCATTATGGCGGGAATTGTTATGGCTGGGCGCACCGGGGCTTCTTATGCGGCGACAATCGGTACAATGCAGGTTAATGAAGAAATAGATGCCCTAAAAACCATGGGAATTTCCACTACGGATTTTTTGGTGCTTCCACGCTTGGCTGCTTTGATTATCTCTATGCCTTTTTTAACATTGCTGGCGGATGCAATGGGAATAATCGGCGGTGCGGTTATTGGCATTTTCACTTTGGGGATTCCCTATCAGGAATACTGGAAATATACATACGATGCTTTACGAGAATCAACTTTCTGGGTGGGCATTTTCCATGGTTTTGTTTATGGCTGGATTATTTCATTATGCGGCTGTTATTATGGTGTTTTCAGCGGACGAAATGCTGACTCGGTCGGTGTTGCCACAACCAAAGCCGTGGTTTCATCCATCGTATGGATGATTGTTATCACAGGCATTTTAACCTTTGTGTTTCAGGAGTTGAAAATATGAGCTCGGCAGAGGCTAAAATTATCGGACAAGACATCACTGTGGCTTATGGCGATTACGTCTTACTAAAAAATGCTGATTTTACCGTCAATAAAAACGATATATTTTTTATTATGGGTGCCAGCGGCGGCGGAAAAAGCAGTTTACTGCGTGTTATTACGGGACTGATGCCGCCGACAACCGGAAAAATTATCGTTGATGGAGAAGATTTTTCCGACGGTTCTCCGGAAACCCGTTTCGATATAATGAAAAAATCAGGAATTTTATACCAAAGTGGTGCTTTGTTCAGCTCAATGACTTTAGCTGAAAATGTTTCCCTCCCCTTACAGCAATACACAGATTATTCGGCGCAACAAATTGCCGAACTGGTTGATCTTAAATTATCTTTAGTCGGATTAGGCGGATTTAACGATTTTTATCCCTCAGAATTAAGCGGCGGTATGAAAAAACGCGCAGGACTGGCGCGCGCTTTGGCTCTTGACCCCGAAATCCTTTATTTTGATGAACCCTCTGCCGGTTTGGATCCCGTCAGCTCTAAACATCTGGATGACTTGATTCTGGATATTAACCACAGTTTGGGAACAACTTTAGTGATTGTTTCTCATGAACTGGATTCAATTTTTGCAATCGGCAACAACTCTATTTTTCTTGATTCTAAAACCAAGACTATTATCGGACGCGGAAATCCCAAAGAACTGGTGAAACATCCGCCGAATGAAACCGTTTATAACTTTTTAACCCGAGGAGGAGAAAAACATGGTTCGTAAGCCTAATAAAGCGATGATCGGACTGTTTTTGATGATTGGAAGTGCCGTGTTCGCCCTGATTCTCGGCGTTTATCTCAAACGCGTGTTCTGGGCTGACAACAGCAATGTGGTAGTGATGTATTTTCAGGAATCCATCAAAGGACTTAATGTCGGTTCTGCGGTTGTTTTTCAAGGCGTGGAAGTCGGTAAAGTAAGTAAAATCGACTTAGTGGCTGATATGAAAACGCTGACCTTCAGTATTCCGGTTTATGTCAGTCTGGATGTTTCAAAATCTTTCATTTCAGAAAGTAGTTACAGTAAACGCGAAGAGCTGCTTGATGCTCTTATCAAAAAGGGGTTGCGTGCCCGCTTAACTGCTCAGAATTATCTGACCGGACAATTGATGATTGAACTGGCTATGCTGCCGGATACACCTATTAAATTGGAGAAAGAAGCACGGAATGAAGATTTTCTGCAAATTCCGACTGTTTTATCTCCTCTGGGAGAACTTTCAAGAGGTTTGCAAAATATTCCGTTCTCTGATGTGGCTAACAAAATCAGCAAAATGGCAGATTTATTTAACAAACAAATTCCGGTTATTTTGCCGCAAATCAGCGATATCGTCACCAACCTCAATCAATTGTTGGCCAATAACACTCGTTTATCAACTGAGGCATTGTCTAATCTTAATCGGGCACTGGTTGACATCAGTTCTGCGGCTCAATCATTCCGTGATTTAACGAATTTCTTAGAACGGCATCCAGAAGCTCTGTTACGAGGAAAAGGAGAATAACCATGCGTCATATTTGTGCTTTACTATCTTTTTTATTACTGGCCGCTTGTCTCAGCCGCTCTCCGGATTCAGCTTTTTACAGTCTGGAAACGATAGCTCCGGCACAGCCTTTATCGCAACGCAAAATGACTGTGGCGGTCAACAGAGCCGTTGTGCCTAGCTATCTGGATAAGCCGCAAATTGTTATGCGGGATGCTGACGGTGTGGAATTACAAATTTCAGAATATGAACGCTGGGGAGACACATTATCTTCCATGCTGGCTCGAGTAACCGCAGATGATTTGGGATTATTGCTGCCTAATGCGCAAATCAGACCGCAAAATTTTATGCCGCAGACTTATCAATATTATCTGACATTGGAAGTCAACCGCATGGACGGAACTTGGAATAATCAGGCCGTTTTGGATATATGGTGGACAATAACCAATAATTATAATCAAGTATTCAAACGCGGCAGAAGCAGTCTGTCGGCTCCTCTGGGCAACAGTTATCAGGAATATGTCCAGATTCAAAGCAAGTTATTAGCAGAAGCCGCAGCTCAAATTGCCGAGACTTTGATAAAACTTCCGTAATTTAAACAAATAAAAAAAACCGCCCTTTCGGGCGGTTTAGCTTTAATTATTTTTCTTTTTTAGCCTTTGCAGCCGGTTTATCTTTTTTCACCGCTGCCGGTTTGGCTTTCGCCGGAGTTTTCGGCTTTGCGGCCTTCACTGCCGGTTTCTTTTTCGCCGGAGCTTTTTTCTTCGGTTTTTCAACCTCAACAACTACGGGAGCTGCCTCTTCTTCCGGCCATACTGTTTCTTTGACAACTTCAATCGGAGCTATCGGCAGTTTGTAAATCAGAAATCCCTGCAGAGCAACAACCAAAACAAAGAAAACAAAAGTATTTAAACTAAGTCCCGCAGTAAAAAGCAAAATCCAAGAAACAACATAAGCGGCAATCAACGCCAGAGTGCTTAACCGCATTCTACCGTCAAAGTCAATTTTTTTAGAAGCCAAACCGGCCAGAGGAATAGCACAGACTGAATAAATCAACGTCAACACAAAATAGAAGACAAACAGTCCGACTAAAGCTCCCAAAGCCACAATTATCGCAGTCCAATTTACAACTGAATTAAAAAATCCGGTATAATCATCCTGCGGCAAATCAAAACTGCCTTCCAAATTATAGGTACGGACTTCACGATCTTTTGCCAGATAGATGTTTTTGCGGGTGAAATAAACCCCGGGATCCAATGTGTTTGTATCCAAATTATCGGTTGTCGTATCCAAAACTAAAGGAATCGGATAAGGCGCGCTGCTTTCATCAAAACGCAAATGGACAACTTTATAGGTTTCCTGCGGTTCAACAATTTTACCATCGACAACCTTAATCGGCAGCATCTGGTCTGCAATCTGTTGAGCATAGGGAACACCTTTTTGCCCATAGATTTTAGCCGCCGCACCAACAATGATTCCCAAAATCAAAGACAACAACATCAGGTATTTCACACCTAATCCCTGTCCGCCGGCGATGTAACCGATTATTTTTTTCATATGCATCTCCTTACAAATTATTCTTTTGAATCATATATACCGCGATTTAGCAAATTAGCAAACAGAAAATTTGTCCTTTTTGATATTATACAAAATTTTACGTTCGGGAATTGTAAAAAGATAATCAAAGCATAGATATATGGCAGAATTTAACAAACGGAGGATTTGCTATGGCTAATGAGGATAATAAAATCGGCTTAATTCCGGCCACTTTAATGGTGGCCGGCAATATGATGGGCTCGGGAGTGTTTATGCTTCCGGCAAATTTGGCGGCAATCGGCAGCATTGCCATTTTCGGATGGCTGATAACGATTGTCGGAGCCATAGCTCTGGCGTTAGTCTTTTCAAAACTGACACAAATTTATCCGGCAGCCGGCGGGCCTTATGCATACTCTCGCAAGGCTTTCGGCGATTATATGGGATATCAGACCAATCTGGTTTACTGGCTGGCTAATGTGGTAGGCAATGTGGGGTTGGCCGTTGCCGGACTAGGTTATCTGACGACATTCTTCCCCTCTTTAAGAGATCCTTTGGTTATGGCTCTGGCGCAGATTGGCGTTATTTGGTTCTTTACTTATGCCAATATTCTGGGGCCGAATGTTGTGGCTCGTATTCAGGGGATGACCACTTCTTTAGCTTTGCTTCCGATTATCGGTATGGCTTTGCTGGGATGGTTTTGGTTTAACACCGACACATATATGGCCGGATGGAACGTTACGGGGGAAAGTGATTTCAGTGCCATCGGCATGACCCTTAACTTTACTTTATGGGCCTTTATCGGTGTTGAAAGTGCTTCGGTTTCTACCGCCGTTGTCAAAGATCCGGTTAAAAACGTACCAATTGCTACTGTGGCTGGTGTTATTATTGCGGCTGTTTGCTACATTCTTAGCTCTTCTGCCGTGATGGGAATTATTCCCAGTCAGGAACTGATTGCCTCTTCAGCTCCGTTCTCTGATGCCGTAACTCTGGCTCTGGGACCGACTGCCGGTAAAATCGTTGCTCTTTGCGCCGCTTTGGGATGTCTCGGCTCTCTCGGCGGATGGACTTTATTGGTCGGACAAACGGCTAAGGCTGCTGCCGATGACGGATTATTCGGTAATTTATTTGCAAAAGTCAATCGTCGCAACGTGCCGTCTTTGGGCTTGGCTGTCGTTGCCGGTATTATGACCCTGCAAGTTTTGGCAACCATGTCTCCGACGGCATCTGAACAATTTGGCAAAATCGCCTCGGTTGCCGTTATCATGACGTTGTTACCCTATATTTATTCGTCAGTTGCCATCAAAATTCTTGGCCGAGACAAAATGTCACGCAGTCAAAATACTTTTTATACGCTGGTTGGACTGGTGGCTGCCGTTTACAGCCTGATGGCCATGATCGGTTCTGATCCGGCACAGACAAGATGGGCTCTCATGTTTGTTATTTCGACAATTATTTTCTATGAGCTTTCCGTCAATCGTAAACTGGACATCAAGGAAAATCACATAAAACCCGGAGGCTGTGTTCCGGCTTGGGTACGCCATGTCACTCTTTTCATCACTGTTTTGGCTCTCATTGCCATGTTCTGGGTTTCTGTCGGACGGTATCATAATACGCCGCTCCATCCGAGAGTACAGGTAATGGACCATTTAACAGACATTTTTCACAATAATTAAACAGCGAGGGGAAAATCTATGCATAGACCTACTGATCCTTTAGAAATTAAAATTCTGATGTTTTATGAGGGACTGGCTGACAATAACGCCAACTCCCGAGCCGTCAGAGAATTAAAGAAAGATTTGGAAGATAAAGAAGCCAAGGTGATTGTTTCGGAAACACCGATGGATGCACGGGCTGTCATTGCGGCTGATCCGGAAATTCAATGCGTGTTGCTGAATTATGATGAAAATGACGAACAGTGCCCCAGCAAATTATGCCGCATTTTGCAGGATATTCGCGCCAGAAACGCTAATCTTCCGGTTTTTCTGCTCTCTGATCGCTATAAGGCCTCTGCTATTCCCTCTGATATTCTTGACAAAGTCAGCGACTTTATTTGGATATTGGAAGATACATCGGATTTCATCGCCGGACGTATTCTCGCTGCAACAGAACGTTACCGCGAATTTGTTTTGCCGCCGATGTTTAAGGCTTTAACTGAATTTGCCAAAGTTCATGAATATTCATGGCATACTCCGGGACACACCGGTGGCACCGGTTTTTTGAAATCTCCGGCAGGTCGGGCTTTCTTTAACTTTTTCGGTGAACCAATTTTCCGTTCCGACCTGTCGATATCCGTTGGCGAACTTGGCTCCCTGCTTGACCACTCCGGCCCCATCGGTGAAAGTGAAAAATATACCGCGCGGGTTTTCGGAGCAGACAGAACCTATCATGTCACCAATGGGACATCGACTTCTAATCGCGTGGTTTTAATGGCCAGTGTTACCCGTAATCAGGTAGCCTTATGCGACAGAAACTGTCACAAATCAGTTGAACATGCCATAACTATGTCTGGTGCCATTCCGACTTATATGGTGCCGACACGAAACCAATATGGAATTATCGGACCGATTTTACCCTATAAAATGACCAAAGAGGCCATCGCCAAGTCAATTCAAGAGAATCCTCTGGTCACGGATGAAATTGATGCTAATCCGGTTCATGCCGTTATCACCAACTCAACTTATGACGGTTTATGTTATAATGTTGAACGTGTTAAAGAACTTTTGGGACAAAGCGTTGACCGCCTGCATTTTGATGAAGCATGGTATGGGTACGCCCGTTTTAATCCTCTTTATAAAGATCGCTATGCCATGAACGGCAATATTAAAGATTTTGACCGTAACGGGCCGACCGTCTTTGCTACACAATCAACTCACAAACTTTTGGCGGCTTTCTCTCAAGCGTCAATGCTTCATGTTCGTGAAGGGCGGAATCCTATCGGACATTTGCGCATGAACGAAGCCTTTATGATGCAGGCTTCTACCTCACCATTTTATCCGATTATTGCCACCAACGATATCAGTGCTGCCATGATGGACGGCCCCGGAGGCAAAACGCTGACGGATATATCTATACGCGAAGCCGTTTCTTTCCGTAAAACAGTTGCGAGAATTCACGCAGAACATAAGGCTAAAAATGATTGGTTCTTTAATATCTGGCAACCGGATTATGTCACAGACCCCGACAGCGGGAAAAAGATGCCTTTCTATGAAGCTCCGACAGATTTGTTGGCCAAGAATCCGTCTTGCTGGTTGTTGCAACCTAATGATACATGGCATGGTTTCGGTGCCATTGATGAAGGCTTCTGTATGCTTGACCCCATCAAAGTTTCCGTCACCACCCCGGGAATGGGTGATAACGGCGATTTAGAAGACAACGGCATTCCTGCGGCCTTGTTGACCTCTTATCTGGATGCCAAGGGGATTGTCGTCGAAAAAACAACAGACTTTACAGTGCTATTCCTATTCTCAATCGGGGTTACCAACGGAAAATGGGGAACGTTACTTAATGCTCTGTTTGAATTTAAACGTGACTATGATAATAACACATCGTTAGAACGGGTTATTCCCTCTTTGGCTGTCGATTATCCGGAACGTTATCGCGACATGGGACTGAAAGATCTGGCAGATGAGATGTTTGCCGCCATGAAAAAACTCGGCACAACCAAAGCAATGGCCGCCGGCTTCGCCGAATTGCCTCACCCGGATATGACCCCGGTTCAAGCTTATGAGAATCTGGTTCATAATAATGTGGAAAAAGTTAAGGTTGATGACATGGCTGGACGAACCGTCGCCACCGGTGTGGTTCCGTATCCGCCAGGAATTCCTCTGCTTATGCCCGGTGAAAATGCCGGTCCGGCTGACGGCCCGCTGCTCGGATATCTGAAATCATTGCAAGCTTTTGACCTTCAGTTTCCCGGGTTCACTCATGATACGCACGGGGTCGAAGTTACTAACGGCGTTTATGAAGTTTTATGTCTCAAAAAGTAATTGCTATGGCCCCTCCTTATTTTTTAAGGAGGGGCTTTTTATAAAAATTTTATCTTTTTTTAAATCTCTCTGAATATCATTCTGCCCAAATAAATAATTGAGAGCAGACAATGAAACCTTTTCTTATTCGTTTGGAACATTTACAGGCTTTAATCTCCCCATTGAGTGCTTTTTTTCTGGGTACAATTCTAACCTGTTGCGCTTATGCTTTGTTGACCTCTTATCTTTCATTAAACATGGCACAAAACGGCGTACCGACATCTGTCGCAGGACTGGTTTTGTCCGCTTATTACATCGGCTATGTCTTTGCCGCACTGAGTGCTTATCACACCATCAATAAAGCTGGACATATTCGCGCTTTTTCCAGCTATATTTCCATCTTTTCGGCTTTGGCTTTGATGCATTATTATTCTCAAAATACTATTATTTGGGGCTTTTTGAGGCTGTTGGAAGGATATTGTCTCGGCTCTGCGATGATGTGTCTGGAAAGTTGGCTGAACACTCGTGCCAATAATAACAATCGCGGCACAATTATGTCGTTATATATGATTACCACGTATCTTGGTTCTTCTCTTGGCCAATTGCTTTTGAATATTCCCACCACAAGCGGTGTGACAATTTATGTGACGGTTTCCGTACTTTTTTCCATTGCACTGGTACCTATTTCATTAACGGCTTTACCCACACCGGACATCAGCGTGTATCAATCCATGTCTTTACGGCGTTTATACAAAGCCAGTCCGGTGGGCGTTGTCGGTTGTGCTATCAGCGGTATTTTTGTCGGTACGTTTTACATTCTCGGTCCGATTTATACAGCAAATAACGGCTTAAGCGTGGAAGTAACCTCATTATTTATGTTTTTTGGAGTTGTCGGCGGAATGTTTGCTCAATTTCCTATAGGCAAACTTTCTGACTGTATGGATCGGCGGTTTGTTATGCTGTGGATTTGCGGTGCTTTATTTCTAACAGCTCCTTGGGTACAACATTTTATTCATGAAGGGCATATTGCTATTGCTGTTTCAGCATTTATTTTGGGCTGCGGTACTTTTGTTTTGTATCCTATCTGTGTTTCTCACGTTAATGACAAGATCGCCGATGCCGAAAGAGTTCGTGCCAGCGGGCTGCTCATTTTGCTGCAAAGTTTAGGAATGATTGGCGGTCCAATACTGGTTTCATTTCTTATGCAACATTTGGGAACAATCTGTTTTGTTTTGGCTTATTCTTTTTTTGCAGGTATTTTCGTCTTGTTTGCCTTGCATTTTGTTACTTTCCGCCCCCGGGTCAATTATCTCAATATAACACCGACGGATCCGATGCCGACAACACCGACCCATGTTTTTCATGAGTTGACACAAGATGATACTATTCTGGATAAAGCTAAAGGAATGTTTCAGGAAAAGAAACATTAAAAAAAAGGCTCTCAGTTAAGAGAGCCTTTTTATTATGCAAGCTTCGCTAATGCCGCGTTAATTCTGTTCAAGCTTTCATCCTTGCCCAAAACAACAGCCAATTCGGTAGCTCCGCCCGGGGTGGTCTCTTTTCCGCTCAAGGCAATGCGCACCGGATATAATACCTGACCGTTTTTCAAACCATTGTTTGCAGCCAAAGTTTTCAAAGTTTCAAACAGAGCTTCATTTGTCCAGTCTGCTTGTTGTGCAAGAACATCCGCTGCCAATGCCAAAGAGGTTTTAGCAATTTCGGCATCAGACTTCATTTTTTTATTGGTATAAAGTTCAGAAGAAAATTCCGGAACCTGTTCAATAAAATCAATCTGCGCCGGAATATCATTTAAAACTTCAATACGCGATTGCAACACTTTGCTTAATTCCGTTTCGTTGACTTTACGGGTAAGAACCTGACGATAAAAAGGTTCTGCCAATTTATGAAATTCTTCTGCAGGCAATGCTCGGATATAGCAGCCATTCATCCAAGTCAACTTGGTAATGTCAAAAATTGCCGGAGATTTATTCAGGCGTTCCGCAGTGAAGGCTTTTTTCAATTCTTCCAACGAAAAGATTTCCTGCTCCGTGCCCGGGTTCCATCCCAGCAGAGCAATATAGTTAAGGATAGCTTCCGGCAAATAGCCTTTCGCAACCAAATCCTGAAATGAAGCATCGCCATTACGTTTGCTTAACTTATGCTGCGCATCTTTCATTACCTGCGGCACATGAACATAAATCGGCGGCGTCCAGCCGAAAGTTTCATAAATCAGATTATATTTCGGAGTGGATGAAATATATTCGTTGCCGCGGACAACATGGGTAATTTCCATCAAATGGTCATCGACAACATTCGCGAAGTTGTAGGTCGGGAATCCGTCAGATTTCAACAAAACACCTTCATCCAAATCATCATAATCGATTTCAATATCACCATAAACGACATCATGGAATTTGGATTTTCCGGTTTTGTTAATCGTCTGGCGCACCACAAATTTTTCTCCGGCGGCAATACGTTTGCGGGCTTCGTCTACGCTCAAAAGCTTGCAAGGGTCTTTAAATTTAACCGGAATCGCATTTTCGTCATCGCTGTCTTCATTATCTGTCGCAGCGCAAAAGCAATAATGTGCACCACCCAAATCAACCAGTTTATGCGCATATTCAGCGTAAATCGGTTTACGTTCAGATTGGACATAAGGCCCATAATTACCGCCAATATCCGGGCCTTCATCCCAGTTCATGCCGACACGTTTTAATGTGGCATAAATAATATCGGTTGCTCCTTCAACAAAACGTTTCTGATCCGTATCTTCAATTCGCAAGATAAAATCACCATTATCGGCTTTGGCAATCAGATATTCATATAAGGCCGTGCGGAGATTGCCAATATGCATATAACCGGTCGGACTTGGAGCAAAACGGGTACGGGTTTTCATTTCTTAACACCTTTATTTTTGTTATTTCAGTTAAGTTCAAAATAACGCAAAAAAATATTTACGCAAGAGTTTTAACAACCTTTATCACTCTCCTATTTGCCTATTTCATTTAGACTAAGAAAAAAACACTTCTTATATTTGATTGACAAAGGTTTTAGAGTGTGTTATTCTCTTAATTGATATGGTT
>CANDEX010000017.1 GCA_947383875.1 uncultured Azospirillum sp.
GAAATAAAGAGTAAGCTTGGTGCTTTAAAAGCCGATATGGCACAAAACCAGCCTGTGACCACGAGTGTTGCCGCACAACTGCAAAGCGGAAGCGGCTCAACTAGTCCGGTTCAAAGCAAACTCGGAGAGTTGAAAGCAAGTATTGCTCAAAGTCAAGAGGCTGTAGCGGCAGCAAAGGCCAAAGTGCAGACAGGCGTTAATTCAGCTTCTGAAATAAAGAGTAAGCTTGGTGCTTTAAAAGCCGATATGGCACAAAACCAGCCTGCGGCAGCCAATAGTCTCGCTTCCACCGAGGCGAAAAAAGCCGCAAAAATAAATGCTAAGGAAATATCCCAAGGTGTCTCAGCGGTAAAAAAATCCAGTGAAAGATTAAAAAGCGGTTTCCGTCAGCCTGCGGTGATTAAGAATGAAATCCGTGCATTGGATAAAGGGGCATGGCTTCTCCCTGATGAAACAGTGAAAACCGCAAGTTACAGTCATTCCGAAACGTTAATGTTTGGTGCTGAAAGCGGTTCAAGCGATATCCCTGACGGAGTGATTTTTAATGGTGATTATGATGAAACCGTTATGCCGGAAACGATGGTTGATTATTGCAAATTCGGTGTGGATAAGCTTAATGATGTCACAATGATTCAAAATTGTATGAAAGAATTAATTAAGCATATGTCTGATAAAGACAGTCAGGCTGCCATGGAGGGTAAGGCTATCCATACGAAAATGATGTCTCAGGTTGTTATTGCGGCCGTTGCGGAAAGTATGGCCTTAAAAAATACGGCCGCTAATTATGGTGAAAAATTAGATAAACAAGAAGAAGATATGGGGAGCGCATCGACCACACGAGATGATACCGGTGCTTTGGCGATGACCAATAAAGAAACCCAATATGTCATAAACAAGCTGCTGTCTTCCCAAACAACTTTGGGAATATTGGAAGCCTTAAAATTAGTCGGTGGTTTTGATTATGCTGACTTAGGAGAGGATGAGGGAGACGAATAATGTCTAAGCATTTCGTCACATATGCGGGAACGCTGTTGCTTTTAACCTGTCTGAGTTCTCCTGTTCGGGCAGATATTGAGGCTATCCAAGGGGCTGTAATGGGACCTATTCAGACAGTTTTACAGGAAGCCAAAGCAATTCAGGAAGATTTGAATGAAATAAAGGAGGAACTCCGATCTGCGGCGGAAGGTGTTTCCGGACCGATAAAAGATGCCGCTAAAGCAGTCAATGATGCCAAAGCTCAAGTTCAATCAGGTGTAGAGATGGCGAATAGCATAAAGGCGGATCCCATGGCGGCTATGGGTAATAAAATGCCGGGTTTTTTAGGTGATTTAGATATTGCCGATCAAGAAATGCTGCAGAGTGCGATAAAGGGTAATTATCTGATGCAAATTCCCAAAGCATCTGAGATAATATCAAATAGTAAATCCTCTGCGTTGAGTGTTATTTCCGGAGCAAAGGAAATGGCGCAAAGCGCAACTTCGGAGGTTCGTTCTGCTGCCGGTAATGTAACGTCTGCCGCAACAGCTGTACAGTCAACAGCAAATGCGACGGTAAGCAAGGCAGGTTCGCAACAGTCAATAATTGCCTCTCCGCAAACAACACAAACCAATGTTTCATCACAGGCTTTTGAACCGGTAGCTGCGCAAAATATGCTTCAAACAGCTCCGGAGGTTGCATCAATCAAAGCCATTCAACCGGCAAGACAAGCCTTTACCACACAAGTGCTCTCTGCCACCTCCGGAATTGCAGCCTCTCAGGCAAAAATACAGGCAGGAATGAATAATATCTCGGATGTCCAAAACAGCCTAAATGCTTTAAAAGCAGATATAGCGCAAAATGAGCCTGTGACCACGAGCGTTGCCGCGCAACTGCAAAGCGGAAGCGACTCAGCTGGTCCGGTTCAAAGCAAACTCGGAGATTTGAAAGCAAGTATTGCTCAAAGTCAAGAGGCTGTAGCGGCAGCGAATGCAAAAGTGCAGACAGGCGTTAATTCAGTTTCCGAAATAAAGAGTAAGCTTGGTACTTTAAAAGCAGATATAGCACAAAACCAGCCTGCGGCAGCCAATAGTCTCGCTTCCACCGAGGCGAAAAAAGCCGCAAAAATAAATGCTAAGGAAATATCCCAAGGTGTCTCAGCGGTAAAAAAATCCAGTGAAAGATTAAAAAGCGGTTTCCGTCAGCCTGCGGTGATTAAGAATGAAATCCGTGCATTGGATAAAGGGGCATGGCTTCTCCCTGATGAAACAGTGAAAACCGCAAGTTACAGTCATTCCGAAACGTTAATGTTTGGTGCTGAAAGCGGTTCAAGCGAGACGGACTTAGTGAAAATCAGTCGTGAACAGGAAGAAAAAATGTCTGCGCTGCAGCGAGAAAACTTTGCTAATCTTTATGCGTTGGCTTTTACCATTCGCACGAATATCGCTAAAGAGAATGCCGAAGCAGCTGATGCCAAGAGTAAAGAAAATTCACGAGATATTATTCAGGCAACAAAGGATCAAGCCTTAGAAATGACTAAAAGATTGCGGAAATTTCTTATAATGGAGGCGGCAGTTTATGAATTTAAGGCGTCGCAACAATCGCGCCAATATAGCTTTGCGCCGGAAGAGGAGGATGATGATGAATAATTTAAGAAACATCCTGACAACGGCAGTATTATTTGTTGTAATGATTGTATCGTCATCAAATGCTCAGGTTAAATTTGATGTTTCCCGCGGAGCCAACAAAGTGACGGAAACGGTCAGCGGTTGGAGTGAACAGGGACAGAAAATCATAGAAGAGTCAACAACGCTTCAAACTATGGCTGCTTACGGCAAAGGAGCGATGGAAGCCGCTAAAATGATGCAGGAAACTGTTGCTGATGCTAAAAATATGGTAAATGATGTCAAATCAAGTGTCAATTCAGTAAAAGACACGGCTATGTCGACCGTATCAGATATAACTTCAGAAGCAAAAGGGTTGCAAGGTGATGTCACCGGAGCTGCCGGCGGGGTTGTCGGTTCGGCTGCCGGCGGAGTTAGCGGAGCCGTTTCTGCAGCGGCATCCAAAACCCAATCGGCTCAGGAACTCGCAAAGCTCAAAAAAGAAAAATCAGCCATAGAATCAGAATATAAGGCTGCGGCCGCCGCTCGTAAAACTGAATTTGAAGGTCAGCTGAAATCTTATGAAGAGAATAATACAGCTTATCAAAAAATGATTGCTGAAGATTCTTCTCAAAAAGAAGAGCTTGAGGCCAAAATAGCCTCTAATAATCAAGCAATGACATCTTTGCGCGAACAATATGAAGCGAAGGAAGCCGAGGAAAAATCAGCCAGTAATGCCAGAGCCGCTGAGATTGACAACCAAATACGGCAGTTACAGGATCAAGTCTTAACGGACGGTCTCAGCCTGGCGAATGAGGATGTAAAATCTATGGCAAAATCACTGTTCGGAGGTGGTCAATCTGCTGCAGAAATGAACAAAATGATTGCCAATAACTTTATTCCTGCAGATGAGCCTTTGACCGCGAAAACAATAAAGAAAGTGCGCAATTATCGAAATCAAACAGCCATAACGGACACTTTGCAAAGTATGGCAACAATGATGATGATTAAAGCCGGACGAGATAAAGATAACGGCAAAACAGAAGAAATTGCAGATAAAGTGCCGGCGATGGATGGTTCCTCTGCGGCGGTAGCGTTGGATACGCAGATTAAAGTTGAGAATATGAAGGCTATTTTAGTCTATACCAAATTGCTTTTGGCCGATTTGAAAATGCGTACGGCAATGGATTTGTCTAAGCTTAATGTTTATCAGTTGCGTAATCCGAATAAAGATGTTACACAGTTCAACCTTGATGACTACAAATATAAAAAGCCGAGCAAAGCAAATAAGAAGACGATTGTGGATCTGGCCAAAAAAGTTGCTAAAGAAGGCAGTTCTGTTGTGAATGATGTTAAAAGCAGCGGCATAACGGGCATGAACGATGTCACCGGGATGTTGTCATTGGGAGGAAAAGGACTATGATGAAAAAAGTAACTAAAATCATAATGCTTTCTTCCTTGCTGGTAATGTTTTCCGGCTTAGCAAGCCATGCGTTTCTTTTGCCGCCGGGACCGGTTAGTCCGACGGCAGATCCGGGAACTGACGTTACATTTGGTTTGAGAAATGTCGGAGCCACTGCGCAACAATATGCGACGCAAATGCAGGCTTACGCCAATGAGGCAACACAAAAAGCCAAATCCCTTAAGAAAAAATATATGGAACAATTTACCGGCTTTATGGGAGGGCTGTTTAAGAAAAAAGAAAAAGCGGCTATTCCCGGTTCTAAAACCATACAGGAATCAAAAATCGCCGATATTTATGATCCGGAATCTGTTAAAAATGCTCTATATACCTTGTTTATGGCTTATCCGGTTGATTGTGATAAAGATGCAGATAACTTTGCGGCCTGCGTGGCTTATAAAACCAAAGCCGAAGAATTTTATCAGGATACGGTTATTGAAATCTATACGTCCGTGCGCTTGCTGGAACAAACCCTGAGTGAGTTAACAGCCGAAGTGGAAAACCTGTCTACAACATTTAGTGGTGCTGGTGGCGGCGGAGCTGAAAGCGGTGAGGACGAAAACGGCGTATGGAAAAATGCATTTAACGCCTATCAAACAATGAACAGCATTTTGAAAGTTACGCAGGAACTTTCGGCTATGCGTGCGCAATATGAAGCGGCCCTGTTTCTGCGCGAACAAATCGTTCCGGCACCGTATGTTTCGAAAAAAGAACGTGAAGCCAAAGAAAAAGCCGCCAAAACATCGGCTTATACGATTAATGAGGAGGTCAAACTGGCTTCTTCCGGTGTCTATTCTCACAGTGAAACACTGGTGTTCGGTCAGTTAGGGATGGTGCAGGCTGATTTTTCTCTGACTAAAAATACTCAACCTGAAATCGTTGAGTATGAAGAGGATGATGACGAGGATTATGTGTATAATCCGGCACTTTATGGCAGTGTCAGCTTTGCAGATGCCCCAAAAATGCCGTTGAAATCTGCATTTGACGGCTCTCGTCAGAAACTTTTGGAATTAGATAAAATTGCACCGCTTTATAATAAGGTGCAGGACGCCAAAGAAGTTCATAATTTGCTTCAGGCCTTAGACAGCTATCGCGGTATTTTTGAAAATTATGAGCAATACAAAAAACTCCATGAAAAGTCATTGGAAGCGGTGGCCGCAGCGGATCAATGTGCCATTCAATATCTGAATCGTTATTATGGTAATCCCGAAAAGGTATGGAAAGGTGCAATGCCGGATGCTGCCATAAATGATTATGATGCTCGTCAGGGAATTTCCGGTTGGGCTGTTAAAGCTTTTGAAATTGCCAAGTCTGAAGAATCCCTTTCCTTTGATTCTGATGATTTGGGAACAATGGATATTGATATGAGTATTGATGTCAATGACCCGGCCAGCGAAAAGAAACTTCAGGCGGATTTTGAAAAACAAAGAGAAACAGCGTTGGTTAATCCCAGTCAAGAGGAAGAAATCGAAAAAGCGACCCGGGAATCTCAGATGATTTCATTTAATATCGGAGCTCAGGCTGCACAGTTATTGGTAGAAGATCAATATAAATCCGCACCGCAATGGGGCGTTCCTGCTGTCAGATTTCCGGTCTGGAAAGATCAAATAAATTTCTATACGCAATATCTTGATGGTAAATATACCAATATTAAAGACTATCTCCATCAGTTGGATGTCAGTACGATTATTGTTGATTTGGCTTATGCATTGAACGATTTAACGGTTTCTGATGCGGATGAGCGCGCCAATAATCGAGCCGGACTTGATAAATTATCCGCTCGTTTGGCAAAAGAGCAAGGCGGAACAAATCCGGCATCAGTCTTAAAAGACTTGGAAAATAATCGCAACCAAATGTTATCTCAGGCACTGCAAAGCAAGAACAATCGCTTGCGGTCTCTGCAAAACCAAAAGAAAAATTTGCAAAACCGGATAGACCGGGCTGCGGAAGTATTAGCTGACAATAATGAGCAGCTGAATGTTGTCCGGCAGGAAAAATTAGAGGCGGAAACGGGTATTGCAGTCAAAGAGAGACAGGTTGAATATCTGACGGAACGTCGCGGTGAAGATGCGGATAACCTGATTCGTACCACAGATATTGAATATAAGGAACAAAGCTTTGAGCTCGCTCCGGAAAAAGTTGAACAGGTTCATACCATTACCTATGACAGTGTTAAAGAAAAGAAGTTACTGTTTGATACGGAAGAAGTGTTGTCTGATTACAACGAAAAAGTACAGAAATTGCAGTTTGAGGCAAAACATCAAGCCGTCGTTAATGCTGTAGAGGATAAAAATCAGGCGGTTCGTCAACAATTAATTCCTGTCAAAACCAACAGCAACAATGATGGTTCTCTGAGTCTGTATCCCGAAAACAAAACATCAACGTCTGGCAAGAAGAGTTTGTTCCGTCGCCCGTTTAGCGATAATTCAGACTTTGCGCCGCTGACAACCCCGAAATATGTTTTATCTCAAACGTTATATTTTGGTGCGGAATATCCGGTTAAACAGACTAATTTCAGTCAGGAAAAAGCCAGATTGGATGCCGAACTTGATAATAAAATCTCCAGCCAGACGGAAGAAGTTCGTATGGTAGAAAAAGCGGGAGTGGAGGAAAAAGTCATAGATGCGGTTGAAACAACTTATACCGAAGCGATAGTAACCGAAACCATGGAAGTTAATACCGAAGATACTGAAGATATGGCTCTGGCTAAAGTTCAGCTGTCTGAGCATCAGGAAACTGCCGCTGCCAATGAGAAAAAAGCCGCTAAACTGAAAACTGTCAGTACTCAGAAAGAGGCAGAAATCAGTAATGCCAATCGGCAAATTGAAAACATTAGCCGTCAAAGTGAGGCGGTGGAAGCGGATTATGTTGCTCAAGTTCAAAAAATAGAGCAGGCTTATAATCAGAAACTTGAAGAGGCTCAAAAATATATTGAAAGCAAACGTCAAGCGAAAAAGACGTTGGATTTAATCAGCTATTATCAGGACAAAATAGGTCTTCCGATTGCTAACGCGGAAGGTGTTTTCCCGCCATTCAGTCTGTTGAATATTTTAAAAACCGCTACCGGCCTGACAGATGACACTAAAAATTATGCTGATCAGCTGATTAATGACGCCCAAAAATCTATTCTTAACCTTGGTGACGGACTTTATGTTGGCCAATATGGAGATAAAGTGGCTGAGATTCACGCTAATTTGATGAAACAACTGCAAGAAATACCGGTTGAAGGATTGAGCAATTTTTCTTCGGCAGTAGGACGTTATGCCAAAACCAATTCAATTATTAAGCCGCTGACAACGCTGTTTCAGAAAGTTATGCTGGAAAAGGCCTGTGCCGGAGATAATTGCAAGCGGATAGATACGGAATATTTTGTCGGTTCTTATGCGAAAGAGCGCGATTTTATGGCACCCAAGGCCGCGCCGAAAGAATATTTGCCGCCGTTGCGTGAGGTTGTTTATTTTGATGATGTTGATTACGATAACATTCCTAAAGCGGCGGATGGCGGAATTGCCCGCGAAAGTTTCTTAAACAGCGGCGCAAAAATGCCTGAAATCTGGAAGCGTATTCTGGACGGTAAAGCCTTTGTAGATAAAGACGTTGATTTGAAAGCCCTTTTGGCAGAAGGCGGCGAAACAGCATCCTTTATGCGCGGGGGACGCTATCCCTGCCGTCTGGATGATCAAATTATCGACGTTGACAATATTGACGGACAATATCGTGTTTATACCGCTAAGGCCGTGTCATCAAAAGCTTCCGCTGAAGAAAAGGCTTATCGTCCGGCGCAGATGTATAAAATGCCGCAATGTAATGATATAACGCTTCAAAGCAAAGGCGGTATATTGGGTAAACTTTATGTGACGGTTGAAGATAAGGTTGAAGGCGTGACAGCTCCGGCGAAAGTTTCCGCTTTTCAGGAGTTTTCAGGCAATGCATCTCATAGTGAATTGGGAACCTTGCTGCGAGCGACTGATAATGGCGTTTCGTTTAATCAGGCACCGGAAGCTGTTTTAACCCGTTTGAGCAAAATGGCAGATGAAGCCAGTCAATCTAACAGTTCTTACGAAAAAAATATGCAGGATGAAGTTTATAAAAAAACGCTGCTTAATAAAAATCAATTCGGTAATTTCTTAACCTTTACCGAGCAGGAAATCAGTTATCGTCAGGCATTGGAAGAATTAAAATTAAGCATGGAAGAAGCGAAGGAAACCTTGTTTGAACAACTGGAAAAGGCCGGATTTACGCCCGGAGCAGATTATAATCTGGCTAAAGAGGAAGACTATGAACTGACCAAGGATGTTCTGAACCGTCGGAAGAATACGCTGGTTAATGAGGGATTTGAAGAGATGGAGGCTGTTCAGGTTGCGGATAATGATATCGTCGAAGAACGTATGAAAAAAATCAGAAGCCTTCTGACAGCGTTGCGTAAAGATAAGAATGCCTATATTCCGTTGACCGATGTAACCGAAAGCGGTGCCGAACTTGATGAAAGTATCAAAGCCGAAGAGGTTAATCATCAGGTGACGGCAGAATATAAAAAGCGGGCTGATGAAGAATTTGAAAAACAAATAAAATCTTATCCCATACCGTTTTGTGCGGCTTATTGATAACGGGGAAACTGATGAGTGATTTAAATAATATGCTGGAAGGCACAAAAATCCTGTCCTTGACAGATGGCAAAGGGCATTCCCATGAGTTTATCAGCGAAACCGAACAGGAAAAAGCCGGTTCCAAGCTTATGTATTATATGTGGCTGTCTCGCCTGTTTATCTTTTTTGCCATTGTTTCGCTGTTGATATTTATGAGTTCGTCGCTGGCATTATTTAAGTTGGCACCTCAGGTGAATGTTGAGCCTTTTCTTATCATTAATCAGGATTCTTCTGACGGGATAGTTCGTGCCGAGGCGATCACCAACCGCATGGCCTCCAAAAATCAGCTGATGGAAATCTTTGTTCGTCAATATGTCATCCTGCGTAATACGATTATTGACGATGAAAAAGAAATGCAAACCAGATGGTATCAGGGCGGAATGTTAAGCTTTCTTTCAGCACCTCGGGTGTATAATGAATTCGAACAGTATCGGGAAACAATCTGGGGACAGATTCGTCACGATGGTGTGGTACGGGAAGTTGAAATCATATCCATAGGCAAGCTTGGGGGAGAACGCAGCCCGGTTTGGAAAGTTGACTTTAAAACTTATGAACTGTCGCGAAATGCAATTGACCAAAAGACTAAAGCCCGGATATTGAGTGTCCGCTATTGGACAGCTTCGGTAACGGCATTTTTCATTCCCGGCCGCGAGTTTGTCGGGTTGCGTTTAATCAATCCGATAGGCTTTACCGTCATCCGTTATTCTCAGGCGGAAGTCGAAATTCTCTAGACTGTTGATAAGTTGGGGATTTTCTCAAGACGATATTAGACTTTTAATTTAAAAGAGTATAGTTTCTTAATATCTATACGAGTACTCACCTATATATAGATTAAAAGGATAAAATATGTCTAAGAAAATTACCTTGCTTTTTTTGCTGCTTTTGCTCTCGGCTTGCGGCGTATTTGGCTCATATTATGAAGCTGAGCCTGTCGGGGTCGGTAAAGGTGTGGATGAGTTGAAGCTCTCGCCTTGTGCTTGCTTGCAGCTGGAACTGCCTAAAACGCTTCCCGATTGGTTTGTTGAAACGATTTAGGATGAGGTGAAATGGTTAATCGTTTAGGCGGAAATAACACGCAGCAGCGTTTAATCGGAGGGCACGCGCCGGCGCAAGCCGCGCCGCGGCGCAGTAACGGTGATGTTTTTGTCGCGAATGTCGGCGAGAAACGTTATTTGTGGACGGCGCGTGCTTTTGCGGTTATTACGGCAATCAGTATTTGCTGTAACGTGGTGCTTCTGCTGGCGATTGCTCAGGTTATGCCTTTGTTTCGGGTTGAGCCGTTTCTCTTAACGTTTCAGTCTAAGTCTGAGCAGGTGTATAATATTATGCCGGTTCGCGGCAATTTGGCTGATGAAAAAGCTATTACTGAAGTTTTTGTTCGTGAATATGTTTTGCTGCGCAGCTCATTTGATAGGGATATTCCGGAGATGGAAGCACGCTGGATGCCGGGCGGTCCTATTCAGGAGATGTCTTCGCCGGCTGTTTATCAGGAATTTTTAAATAAAACGGCCAAGCGGGCAATAGAGTTAATCAGAACACGCAGTCTGCAGCGTAATGTTCGTATTTTGACGGTTAATGAATTAGGGCAGGGATTGTGGCAGGTTGAGTATGAAACGCAGGATATGTATCCGGATTCGACGGCTCCCGAGATTAATTACTGGACGGCATCGCTACGGGTCGGTTACCGTCGCAAAAGTGTTAAATATGGCGAGCGTTTGAATAACCCTGTCGGGTTTACTGTTGAACGTTATTCTCTGACATATAATAAAGTCAGATAGGTTTATAAGGTATGTTGAAATGAGATTAAGTCTTGGCAAAATAATGGTTATCGGAGCTCTGGCTGCTTTTGTCTGCCATGATGCTTGGTCGCAGGCTACAATGGGGAGCCTTGACCAAAATGCAGACCAAACCCAGGGGCAGTATATGCCGATGAATTTGGGGTATGCCGGGTTTAATTCTCTGGGAATGACACAGGCCGCTTGGCTTGATCCTTTGCAAAATCTGGGGGAAGGACAGAGTAAGCCCGCTTATTCTAAGTATTATTGGTCTCCGGATCTGATTTTGCCTATTCGTCTCCGGGAAGGTATGATGACTTTGCTGAATTTTCCTCAGTGGGAGTTGATTGAGGATATGTATATCGGCGATAATGCGACTTTCGACGGTCAGATTTCCGGGCCGAATACTATTTTGCTTTACCCGCGTAAGGGGGCCAATGTCGGTGTCGATACGAACATCATCATCTTTGGACGTTCCGGTAATAAATATGTTTTCTATGTCAAAAGCGAAGGGGTTAATACCGAACGTTTAACAAACTCTATTATTGACATTGATGTCATTGACGGTCCGTCGGGATCTCGAGGAGCCGGCGTGGCTGGCGGCAGCGTTGGGGGCGGTTCCGGAATGAACGCTTCATCCTATAAGGCGAATAATTCTCATTCAGCAGATTCTCTTTTTACTAAGCGGTTTCAACGGAGTGACTGGATTAAGGAAATTCCGCTTGATCCGACCAAATTCCGCTTTGATATAGAGGTCTATGTGCCTAATCCTGATGATGTTGTCATTGCTCCTGAACGTGTATGGCGGGATGATATTTTCACTTATATTGATTTGGGTGAAAAGGCTCTTAATATGACACAGCGTCCGATTGTAACGCTTATTGTTGAGCGGATTGAGGTGCCGGTTGGTTTCCGTACCAAAGGGCCGAATAACCGCCTGATTATTGTTGAAGGAATTGGCGATATGGTTATGCGTAACGGTAAACGTTTGGTTTGCCTGAAGTTGCGCCGTTCGGATGACGCCGGAATGGAGAACGCAACTTATGCGACTGACTTCGATGATGCCGCTTGGGATGTTCCTCAACCTCTTCCCGGCGGAAGATCTCGCCCGACAGGCGGTACCGGAAGTGATAGCGAATTTAATGGTCCTGGCGGTGGAATTAGTGGCCATATGCCCGGTCAGTTTGATATTCAGGTGGGACAGAGTGAAATCGTTGTGCCGCGTTATGGGGCTAATGGCGGAGGTAACGGCGGTAATGTTAATATTGATTATCAGCGTCCTTACCCTAATGACGGATTTGATTATTCAAAAATGCAGCACGTTCGTAATAACAACCAATATGGCGGTGCTGGCGTAAATGGTGCCGGCGGTGCTGGCGGAGGAGCCGGATTCGGAAACGGAGGATACGGCTTCGGCGCGGGACTTGGTGATGGTGATGCTTCAAGTATTTCCATTGAGCTTGGAACGGATGCTAATGTCGGTAAATTGGAAACCTTGTGGGGGCAGCTGTCTAAGAAGTATCCGGATGTTCTCGGGCGATATGAGCCTTTCTTCTCTGTTGATGCTCCGGCTGACGGACAAGGTAAAGAGCTTTTCCACCTCAGGGTTGGTCCGGTTAAAAGTTTGGAATCCGGGGATAATGTCTGCAGCCGCCTTGGGCGTAACGGTGTCTTTTGTAGTGTAGTTAGAACGCAATGAGTAAAGAAGTATTAACACATTCCGAGAGTTATGTGAAGAAAACCAACCGCATTATTCTTGTGGTTGGTATTACTTCTTTTGTAATCTTTGTCCTCGGTGTGATGTTGCTTATGCAGAGCGGTCCGATACAGGACGACTATACGGAACCCGTATTTACCGATAATGATGACGCCTTGACGATTACGGCAGACAACGGCCCGAGTGATAATATTGAATTTGGTGCGATTGACGATGGCAGCATCCCTATTACGACGACCCCGAACCCGGTACAAATGGGGCAGGTTGTTTTGGGGACGGATGCTAAAAATGTGCTTACTTTGGGAACAAACGCGAAAGCTGTTGTTCGTGTTGTGTCTGTTCAGCTGGCTGAACCGCCTTTTGATGGTTTTGAGTTTGAAGACAGATGTTCGGGTAAAGAACTTCGCGGTCATGAAACTTGTGACATTACAATGAGCTGGACGCCTGTCGTCGCCGGAAATGTTCAGAATAATTTTATTATTACTTGGCATGAAGCCAACTTGTCTTCTTCAAACACCAAATCCGAAAAAGTTCCGGTTGAAGGTAATGCTATTCGCAAAGAAGACTGTAATTTTTGCGAGCAGACACTTCCCGGAAGCGGAACGAATATTTCTGATAAAGGGGCATTAAAAACCCGTAATGCCATTGGGCCTAATGGTGAAATTATCGGCACAATTGACGAAGACGGCTATGTTCGTGATGCGAACGGCAATGTTATTGGTCGTGTAAATTCAGCCGGAATGATTGTTGATGAAAACGGTAATATTATCGGTGTAGCTGAAAATCGCCGTTTGGTATATGATTCTAACGGTAACGTTATCGGATATGTTAATCCTGACGGAACGGTTGTTGACAAAGATGGCAATGTCATCGGGCGTACACTGCCTGACGGGACTGTTGTTGATATGAGCGGCAATGTCATTGGGCGCGCTGTCGACGCAGGTTTTGTTTATGATAAAGACGGTAATATTATTGGTCGTGTTCAGCCGGATGGTTCGGTTATTGACATGAACGGCAATGTCATTGGCCGTTTGAATGAAAAAGGAGAAGTTGTCGATTCTTCAGGCAATATCATTGGTCGTGTCAGCAAGCAGGGACGGGTTGCTGTCGATGCCAACGGTAACGTCATCGGTGTTGTTATGCCGGATGGTTCTGTCGTGGATAAAGACGGAAATATTGTCGGTTTTGTTGATGAAAACGGCAATGTCGTTGGTAAAAACATTCTTGGCAATGCCGGAGGAATGGTTAAATTAGCTTATGATAAGAACGGCAAAGTTATCGGCTATGTTGATGAAAACGGCAACGTGGTGGATGCGCATGGTAATATAATCGGCCGTATGGATGCCAATGGTAATGTTGTTGATGAAAACGGCAACGTCATCGGTAAAGTGGTATCCCTGCCGCAGCGGCGTTTAGCTTTTGATAAGGACGGTAATGTCATCGGTTACGTTGATAAGGACGGTAATGTTGTTGACCCGAGCGGCAATATTATCGGTAAAGTGCAATCTGACGGAACCATTGTTGATGCGGAAGGTAACATTATTGGTAATGTTGTATCCCTGCCGCAACAGCGTTTAGCCTATGATAAAGACGGTAATATCATTGGTCATGTTGACGCTGACGGTAATGTTATTGATGCCAACGGCAATATAATTGGCAAAGTCCAAGCTGACGGAACAATCGTTGATAAAGACGGTAATGTGATTGGTCGAGCTGCTTATGTCCAGGGACGGCGTTTAGTTTATGACGATGACGGCAATGTTATCGGTTATGTTGACGAAAACGGCAATGTTCGGGATGCTCAGGGAAATATTGTCGGTCGCGTACTCCCCGATGGGACAGTTGTTGATAAAAACGGAAATGTGATTGGTCGGGTAGCCGATATGAATATCGGTGCGCAACGGCGTTTGGCCTATGATAAAGATGGCAATATTATCGGCTATATTGATGAAAATGGCAATGTGGTTGATTTTAACGGTAATATCGTCGGTAAAATGCTGGATGACGGCACTTTGGTTGACTTGGAGGGAAATGTCATCGGCAAAGCAGGTGATGTGGTCAACCTGGTATTGGATAAAGACGGTAAAGTCGTCGGTTATCTGACAGAAGACGGCAAAGTTTATGATTTGAACGGCAGTCAGATAGGATATGTTGATGAGCGTGGCAATATTATCAGCTCTCTGGATAAAACATTAGGGGCTTTGGTGCAAACGCGAATGATTCCGATTACGCCCAAAGGAACCGTGTTAGGTAAACTCAATAGTGACGGTACGGTGGTGCAGGATTTGCGAACTGTCGGTCGTGTGTTGTCTAACGGATTGGTGCGGGATCCTTCAGGAGCGGAGGTTATCGCTCGTTTGGTGCGCGGAGGTTTGGTTGTCGGCTACGGGTGCAAAAACATAGGCTATCTTGAGGCAGACGGCAAAATTCGTAAAGGAAATCAGGAAACTAAGCTTAAACCGATGCCTGATGGTGTCATCTTGGATGCCGCGAATAACTATGTCGGTGAAGTTGTCAAAACCGGAAAAGTGTTTGATGATTCTTGCACTTATTTAGGTGATGTCGGAACAGACGGCATTGTTCGCACGGCAGACGGTGTGTATGTGGGGTGTGTCAACCCTGACGGCACGGTACTGAATGAACAGGGAGAAATTATCGGTGGTGTTGCGCGCAATGGCGTGGCCGTATCTTATGACGGGGAATACTTGGGGCAAGTTTCCCCCGACGGATTAATCATTGCGTTGTCCGGACAACCCGTGGGTTGTGTTGGCACATACGGCGATGTGTTCAATAAAAACGGCAGCTATATTGGTCGGGTGCTTGATAAAATTTATGCCTATGATTTATATGGCAATTTCTTGAATATCGTCGGTCCTAACGGCAAAGTGGCAATAAGTGGTCAGCCTGATGCCAGACTTTATGCCAATAATTTGATTGCGAATAATCGTAATGAAATTATCGGGGTCTTAATGGATGAAAAATCTACCTTACTGACTCCGGAAGGTAAGTTTTTAGGACGTTTATTCCCGGATGGACAGATATATGATGGTCGAGGCATTGCAATCGGCAAAATGAGCGGCGATGCATCCGGATTCTTGAATAAACAGCTTGGAACCCTGGTAAAAAAAGGTGTTGTCGCTGATTTTAAAGGTAACAAGATTGGTCTGGTGAATCATGACGGGCAAGTTATTACTCGTTTTGGTGAAGTGCTCGGAAATATAGACGCAAAAGGCAATTTCATAGATGCCAGAGGCGATTATCGCGGCGGTGTCGTATCCCGAGGAAGTGCTATCGGCTATGACGGATCATATCTGGGGTATGCTGTGGCTGACGGCAGCGTAATCAGTATGGAGGGGGCTAAAGTTGGTCAAGTATCCTCGGATAATAAGGTCGTTGACGGACAAGGCAAAATTATAGGGGAAATCATTCCTGAAAACATTGTGGTTGACATCTGGGGAAATTATCGGGGACGTGTAAATTCTCTGGGAGACGTGATCGATTTGAAAGATGAAGTTATCTCAGCTGTTTTACCGGGAGGATCGACGGATAAAAATTTAAGCCTGTTGCGCCGTGGTGCCGTTGTCAATTTCGGAGGAAATCTTTCAGGAGCCGTTATGCCCGATGGAACGGTGATTGATCGAGAAAATGTACCGGTTGGCAGAGTTCTTTCTGACGGCAATATTATCAGTACAGCAGGTAAATTAATCGGCGAAGTGGCCGACGGTGATATAGTTATTGATAACTCGGATAAAGTTGTAGGCTATGTTAATTTTGATGGTAGAATCAGAAATCGGGACGGCAGCCTTATCGGTCGTACACTCTCCGGTGATTTAGCGATTGACAATAATGATAATATTCTCGGCAGAGTCTATAAAATCGGTGCTACGATTTTAGGTAATGACGGCAGCTATAGCGGGCGTTTGGCTGCAGATGGCAGCGTTGTTGATGTGGCCGGAAAAAATATAGGCTACCTCAAAAATAACGGCTCTTATATTGATTTGGATAAAAAAGTAGCGGGCTATGCTCTTCAGGAAGTGGCAAAGAACCGGAGGAACTGAGTTGAAACGGCGGATAAACGGACAATATTCATTAATCACAAAATTTGCACGGGTTTCCTGTGCTGTTCTTTGCTTGTTAGGCATATATTTGCCGTCTGCCGCTGCACAGGAAATTACAGCCGTTGACTTTAACGGTGACTTAATTGGTAAAGTCATCCCTGACGGTAAAGTTGTCAGTTTTGATAATCAGCTTATCGGTAATGTAACGGCAGACAGTTTGATTACTGATTTCGAGGGTAATATTATTGGTGGTGTTGTTCCGCAAGGTATCGCTATCGGCAACGATAATAAACCTCTGGGTAAAGTGAATAATGATGGTTCTGTCCGCTTAGCCTCCGGCAAAATCATAGCCAAGGTTTTGCCTAATGGTTTGGTTATTGATGATTTTTTCAATATCAGCGGAGCGGTGCTGTTTCCGGGGTTGATTTATTCTGATGAAGGTCGAACCGTCGGCCGATTAACCGGAGACGGTCTGTACACCAATCTGCAAGGACAGGAAATCGGGTTTGTCTCTCCTGACGGTTATGCGTACCGCAGAGCCGGGCAGGATTATGTGTTAGACGGCCGTCTGATATCGTCTAAGATGGTGGTTTCTCCTTCCGGCGAGTTTATCGGCAGTGTCGCGCCCGGCGGTAACGTAACTAATTTTGAAGCAGTAACAATTGGTTTTATTAAGGCTAACGGCTTCGTCTATAACGAAAATAATCAGATTGTCGGTAGTATCGTCCGTTCAGGTTATGCTTTGGATAACAGCGGAAAGTACTTAGGTTTTGTGACTTATAACGGCGAGGTGGTCAATAAGGGAACTGTCGTGGGCAATATGCGCTCCGACGGATTAATTGCCGACAAAGCGGGAAATCTGATAGGTGCGGCTGTGGACTTTGCTGCTGCAGCAACGGATTTTAACGGTAAATACCTTGGTCGAATCATGCCGGAAGGTAAAATTGCCCGCAGCCGGGAGATTACAGGTTTTGTCGGTCCTCGGGGCGTCACATTCGGAGCCGATGGCGCACTTAATGGTAAATTGATTACGGCAGGACCTGTTTTTGATTACCGCGGTGGTTTGCAAGCTCACGCGCTTAAAAACGGTTCGGTTATCCGCCTTGAAGGAACACCGGCCGGTTATGTGGTTGATAATATAGCATATGAAAACGCCGGTCGTGTCATCGGTGCTTCTATGAAAGATTTATTGGCTGTTAATACCAATAACCAAACCTTGGGCGTTGCCGGTATCAGCGGTATGGTTATGGATGGTGAAGAGCGAAAATATATGTCGCCTTTTGGTTACCTGTTTTCCGTGGACGGGAAAACAGGCGGCCGTGGTTTTCCGCTTTCATCGATATATAATCTGACCGGAACACCTGTTGCCCAAATTATGCCCGGCGGAAACTTAGTAAACAAAAATGCAGCCGCCATCGGTAAATTGACGCAATCAGGATTTAATGTTGATGAGCGTAACCAGATTATCGGAAAAAATATTGAGGCAGGTTATGTTGTAGGCTCTGATGGAGCCAATATCGGTATTTTGTCTGAAAGCAACCTGGTTTTAGATAGCAGTTTGAGCCCGATAGCTAAGCTCTTGCCCGATAATGCAGCCGTGGGTGCCGCAAACAATACATCGGTAAATATGATGCCTGTTCTGGGTCGCGGTTCCGCCGATTCGATGGCTTTGGCATTCAGCGGCAGTCTTATGGGCTACGCCGATCCGGCTGGTTCTGTTCGTGATTTTAACGGTTCTCGTTTAGGTAGAGTGACGGCAGAGGGATTGGTTATTGATAATATGGGGTCCAGTTTGGGCGGAACGGTAACTTACGCGCCGGTGATTGACGATCGTTGCGGACTGCTGGGTGTTATTACACCGCGCGGCGATATTCGAAATTACCGTGAAACAGTTATGGGGCGACCGCTTTTGAATGGTCAGGCAGTTTCAGAAAATGGAACCTATATGGGGTATGCCGTTGTCCCGACAGTCGTGATTGACTATAATGGTAATACGATTGGTACGGTTTCTGCCACCGGACAAGTCTTAAATTATAACAATGGTATTCTTGGCTGCATTGATAAACGCGGTTTTCTTAAGTCCGATGACGGCAGACATCTGGCACATACGGTTGAGTACGCCTCAGTAATTAATTTTAATGGGGTGATGATTGGGCGCAGTATACTTGATGCGCAGGTGGTCAATGAGCAAAATCAGTTTATCGGCTATACTCAGGCTAATGGTAATGTTAATTCCAAAACAGGTGTGCCGATCGGTAATTTATTTAAATACCGCCACGCTTTTAGTGCTGCCAATAAATACATCGGTCGCGTGAATAATAAAGCAGAAGTCGTGGATGGCAGCGGTGCCGTAATCGGCAGTGTTGATTTTGAGGGTAATGTTATTCAGGATAATCGTAAAATTGGTTATGCTTTGTATGACTTATACATCTATGATAACGATTTTGAAGCCATCGGCTACATTCTTAAAGACGGAACTGTTTTGTCTTTTATTAATCAAAATCTGGGCATCCTCAGCAAAGGTTTTCTGATTGATAAAAACAATGAAGTTCGCGGTCGCGGTAATCGTGATTTTTATGTTCGAAACGACAGCAATCAGATTGTTGGCGAATTGCTTTTGAATGGTGAATTACGTGATACGAGCAATAATGTCTTGGGCAAGGTTACCAAAAACGGCAATATTTTAGATAGCAATGGCCGAGTTATCGCTGTTGCCAAACCATTACAATATTATGGCGAAATGGTTGCTCGGGAAAAAGTTTATGACGAAAACGGAAATCTGATAGGCTATGTTAATGCCGATGGTTCCGTAACTGATGAGAACGGCAATGTTATCGGCTATGTGCAAAACGGTAAAGTTGTCGATAAAAACGGTAATGTTATCGGGCAACTGGCCAGTGAAACATATGTCTATGATAAAGACGGCAATGTCATAGGCAAAGTTCTTCCTGATGGCACAGTTGTTGATATGGATGGAAAAGTCATTGGTAAAGTCGGTGCTGAAGGGCAAGTCATCGATGCCAACGGTAATATCATCGGGTCTATTGTAAAAGCCGGACAAAATGAAGTTTACGCATATGACGAAGACGGCAATATCATTGGTCGGATACGTCCGGACGGAACCGTAGTTGATATGAACGGCAAAGTCATCGGCCGGGTTAATGAAAATGGTGAAATTGTTGACAGCAATGGAAAAGTTATTGGTGTGACCGGAGACAAATTGGCCTATGACATGGACGGTAAAGTTATAGGACGCATACTGCCGAACGGAACAGTTGTCGATAAGAATGGTAATATCATCGGTCATGTAAATGCCGCCGGAGAAGTTGTTGACGCGCTGGGAAATGTTATCGGACGTAGCGGAGCCGAAAAACTGGCTTATGACGCTGATGGTAACGTTATCGGAAAAATTCTGCCTGACGGAACCGTGGTCGATATGAACGGCAAAGTCATCGGTCGCGTTAATGAAAACGGTGAAATTGTTGATGCTAAAGGTAAAGTTATTGGTGTAACCAAAGATAAATTGGCTTACGATCCAAACGGCAATGTGATTGGCCGAGTTCTGCCGGATGGTACGGTCGTTGACAAAAGCGGTAAAGTTATCGGAAAGGTCAATGAAAGAGGAGAGGTTGTTGATCCTTTTGGAAATGTTATCGGATCAATCGGTGCTGAAAGACTGGCTTATGATGCCAATGGTAATGTCATTGGTAAAATTTTGCCGGATGGAACGGTAGTTGATAAAAATGGTAAGGTCATCGGTCGCGTGAATGCCGCCGGAGAAATTATTGACGCCAACGGTAATGTCATTGGTGTTTCGGGAAAAGAAATGCTGGCATATGATAAAAATGGCAATGTGATTGGTCGGGTTATGCCGGACGGAACGGTTGTCGACGCGAACGGAAAGGTTGTCGGACGTGTTCAGGCAGACGGAACTGTTGTTGATTTAAATGGCAATGTGATTGGGACGGCAAATACATCAGACTTGGTTTTTGATGCAGCCGGTAATGTAATTGGGCGTGTTCAGGCAGATGGAACTGTTGTCGATGCCGAAGGTAATGTCATCGGAAAAATTAATGAGAAAGGTGAAGTCCTTGATGCGGAAGGAAACGTCATCGGGACCGCCAGTACGGATAATTTGGCCTTTGATGCCAATGGAAATGTTATAGGCAAAGTTCTTCCCGACGGAACAGTGGTTGATGCTAACGGTAAAGTCATTGGCCATGTTAATGAAAAGGGAGAAGTAGTTGATGCTCGCGGTAAAGTTATCGGCTATGCTAAGAAGCCGTCTTGGTACAGACGCCCGTCCGGTTTACCTCAAATCGGATTATCTCCCGAAGAAAAAGCCCTGACAGAAAAATATCGCAAATCTTTAGGAATTGCTTTGACGCCGGACGGAGAATACCTCGGCGAAATTATGGAAGACGGCAGCGTTGTCAACAAAGCCGGCGAAATAGTCGGACATCGAATGCCTGATGGACTTATTATTGATGACGATGGAGCTTTGATAGGTGTTGAGGAAAGCGAAAAAGTTTCTGGCGGCGATATGTTTATTCCGGCCGGAACGTTTGGTCAGGGTGGTGCCTATGGAATTGGTACAGGTCCCGGCGGTAACCTTGGTCCCGGCGGTGGTTTTGGTCCGGGAGAACGTTATGATCCGCAGCGAGCCGCCGCATTAGATGCCGCACAGCAAGAGCGACGCAGCAATATGCAGGTAGGGCGGATTAGCAGCGGAATCAGTCCGGATTCTTTTGATGGTATGCAGAAAAACTGGGATGAACAGGGCATTAAAAAAGCCATTTCGTCTTGGCGTGTTGATTTAAGTGAAATGATTTTTGCCGATAAACCGATTCCGGCAGTTATTGCCCGTTCAATTGACAGTAATAATCCGACCCCGGTGACAGCCTATGTTGAGCGCAACATTTATGCGGAAGAGGGACGTAAAATCATTATTCCTGCCGGCAGCCGTATTATGGGAACTTTAGGGGGAATGACCGGAACTTCCGAAACCACTTCGCAGTCTGCCAAAGTTCAAATTTCGTGGGAAAGATTGATTCGTCCTGATGGTTCATTGTTTGTCTTCAGTGGTGTAACCGGAGATGCGCAGGGCCGCGGTGGTGCTTTAGGTTATCTTGATCAGCAATTATTCAAGAAATATACTTTGCCGATTATGACTACGGCATTGACGAGCTATACGTCATATATGATGGCTGACAGTGATAACAATGATAATAGCAGCATTAACGAAACGCCAAAACAGCAGGCTGCAAATGATGCGCGTCAAAACTTCCTGAACCAGATGAATCAGGTTTTTGAAGAAATTTTGGCTGATAAAACCAATATTAAACCGTTGACCTATGTTCCGGCCGGAACCCGTATCATTGTTTATCCGAATGTTGATTTGTGGATGCGTACCCGCGAGCGTAATCCGCAAGAATTGGGAGTCGGCGGTAAAAAAGACGTCTTTATTGATGACCCGGCAACAACAGGAAAACGTGAACTGGAGAAAAACAGACGGTCACTGGGTCGCGTAGACAGCACCTCAACCGGTGGAAATGTTGTCTATGAATCTCAAGCGATAGATGTTGAACCAAGCGGCGGAACGCCTACATTGATAGATGACGGCAAATCTTCAGGAGCGAAGAAAGCCAATACGCCGCCGCCGTTGATTTCCAGTCCGGCTGCCACCGGTTCAACCCCGCCGCCGCCGTCATTTGCAACTTCGACAACCCCGGGAGCTGCGACAGCACCAAGTACCGGCAACAACAATACCAACAACAGCGTACCTCAGCTGTTCTAAGGAGTTGAAAGATGAGTTTTAAAGTTTTGGAATCTGTTCTGCGTCCTTTAGCCTATTGGTATAATCAGGACAATATTGAAGAAGTTGCAGTTAATCGCTCCGGACAAGTCTGGCTCCGGCTTCGCGGTAAAAGGGCTTACCCTTGGGTGATGCATAAAGATGAGAAATTGAGTAAAGAATACTTGACGGATTTACTCTATATCATTGCCAATACATATGAACTGCCGTTTGATCCGGTTCAGGGAACGCCTGTTGTTTACGCAACCATTCCCGGAGACCACCGTTTTTCGGCTGTCAGTGGGCGTAACGTCATGTATGACCAGGATGATTTGACCGGAGGTGTGGCTCTAACCATTCGTGTTCATAGCGATGACGTTGCTTTTGGTTTGCAGGACTACGGATTAAAGCAAGGTGAAGTTTTGCATAAAATTAATCCATTAAAAGATATTAAAGATCCGGAAGACCCGTATGAACGTCTGTTGTTGAGCATCAAACGCGGTGATCATATTTTGGTATCAGGTGCGACTGCAACCGGTAAAACGACATTTCTGAATAATTTGCTGAAAATATTAGATATCCATAAACGTATTATTACAATTGAAGATACGCGAGAATTGTTGGTTCCTCACCCTAATAGAGTGCATATTGTCATGTCTCGTACTGAACAAACCAACGAGTTTGATTATTCAAAAATCATTGACTTGGTTGTGCGCTTTACGCCTGACGCAATCATCGGCGGAGAAATTTCAACAAACAACGCCGGTGCTTTGTGGGAGTTAATGGGGTCAGGTCACGATAACTGTTTGGCTACAATTCACGCAGAGAGTTCTGAAGCTGCCTATGAAGCGTTTGTTGACCGTATATTGCACAGTTATCCGACGATTGATAGAGAAAAAACCATTAAGGAAATGCACCGCAAATTGCGTGTTGTTCAAATCAACCGTGACGGTAACCTGCGTGCCGTAACCGAAGTAACGTAGGAACAGATAATCCCGCTGTATGCAACAAAAAAAGGCAGATTTCTATCTGTCTTTTTTTGTTATTGTTGCCTTACAGAAAAAACAAATTTACTCGGAGCTGAAAGCTAAGGTGTTATTCCAACCTCTTTCTTCTCCAACGAGCGTAGTCAAACCGTTAGGTTTGCAGCTACTATAGAGACCGCGGGTTTATCCGGGGATATCTATTTATTACTGTAACGGTGGAATATTAAGTTGGGCAATATCTCCCGGCCGAATTTTAACATTAGAATAGCGCATATTTCCTGTTTCAATAACAAAACGCTGCCGGCTGGTTAATTGCGATGCCAAATCATAAAAATCTCTGCCGCTTAATTCTTGTCTCTGGGGATTCATAATATATAAGACACAGCCTTGAGTCCGCTCTGCCACGCCGCAACGAGCCCGTCCTCTGGGAACTTCAGGATTAAAAACAACCCCTTGCAAGCCGTCACGGACGATTGTCTGCTGAGCAAAAAACAATTTGGCAAACATAAACCCGACCACAAACAAAGCGGCCGCAATAATCGCCATTCCTTTCATGGTAAACATATTACCTTGCATTAATTGTTCCATGAACGGAACTTTCGGAGGAATAATGTCGCTGTCATTAATAAATTGCGGCTGAAAGTCATTTGACTGTGTATTTTGATAAACGTCAGTTTCCTGAGCTAATGCCGGCAAATTACTGTCACCGTCTAAAATACTGTCAATATCAAAATCATCTTGCCGACGATTAGTCAATACACTGCCTGACGACATTGGTGAAACCGGATTTTGCATCATAGGCATTTGCGGAGACGACTGCCCCGGAACTTGTCCTTGCACATATCTTTTAACCGGGCGTTTAACTTTTTTCAAACGGCGTGTCGGATCAAGGTTCTGAGGTTGATTAGGAATGTTTGGAGTCATATCTGCCATTTGTTTTCCTTATAAATTATTCCGGATAGGTTGATTGGTTTTCATTGTGCGGATAATGCGTGGAACCATGAAAACAATCGTTTCTGATTTTGGAGAATTCTTATCAAAAATCTGGTTAGGAATACCGATAATCATAAAATTCTCACCCAGTCTGCTGCGAACGTTAAAATGAGTAATCTGACCATTTGTCGCCTCTAATGTAATGTCAGAGAAGATGCGATTGTCATGCTCCAAAGAGGCCTTAGCCAAAACAGATAAGCCGGATTCCAACGAATTACGGTCACCGCATTTACCAACATCAAATCTTGCAAACCATAGATTCGGTACGACAAATTTTCCTTCGGCAACCGGCAGAACCATAGCCTGCTGTCCTAAAAAGCTTCGCAACGTAGATATATTCAGATCGTTAGAGGTTGTCAAGGCTCTGCCGATAACCCCGGTCTTTGTGGTTTTAATCGTACCGAAGTCAAAAGCAGTGAGAAGCTCCTGCCATTCAATATCATTTTCCTTACTGTAGGGATAAATTCGGAAAACATTGACGTCAAAAGTAATTAATGATGGGTTATCCTCAAAATATGAAACCAGTTTATTGATTTTAGCTTGGAGTTCAAAATCAGCATTAAAGGTAACAGAATAATCTGCCCAGTCTGTTGTCATATCTGTGATGCCGGAACCTCTTAAGACATCAAGCAACCCAAGCATAATCGGGCGTGACTTCGGAACATAAAGACTAAAATTGCTCTTGCGGCTGATGGTTAATGTTTTTCTTTCCGCATCATAAGCATAATAAATTTCGGCCGCATCAGCAATCATACTGATAACTTCAGCCAGCTCTCCACGCAGATTTTCAGCGGAAATGCTTGCATAAGGAGCATCTTTGGCAACCAGTTTGATGCCTGCTTCTTTGGTCAGTTTATACATTGCTTTTTCTGCCGGCATCGTCTCAAACGTAAATCCTGTGACCTCAAAACGCGGCAGCATATCATTTTTCCCGTTTCGAACCAAATTAAATGCCTTCATGTTATAAGGAATGGCTTTAATCATTTCTTGGGTCGACCAGTTGACATAACAGCGCAGAGGCGTTTCCAAATCAAGAGAGCTTGCTCCTTTGGGAGTGCGTATCATGTTTGGATCCTGAGGCAGAATAGATTCAGAGGCAATACGCTCTTCTATGGTCAAGTCACGATGCGGCTGTTCTTTCGGCGCGCAGGCAAAAACTGCTCCGGTTAAAATAACCATCAGACCCGTTCGGCCTTTCTGCATCCAGTTTCTCATTATTCTTCCGTACTCTCACTCTTAGGCGGAATAGTCTGTCCGCCGTCCGGATTAACCGGTTTTTTTATTTTAATAACTTTTTTCAGTTCTTTTTGAGCCTGATCTTGAGCCATAAGCTTTTCCATCAGTTGATCCATATTCATTCCGGCACCGGCCGTCGGATCATCTGCCGGGGTTGAAATTGCACCCAAAGCCTCTTTCATCTTTTCAACTTCAGAGGCATCTTCCTTAATCATTTCCGGAGAAGAATTAGCTCGTAATTCTTCCTGATATTCCGCCAATGTCTTTTTTAAGGCAGGCAGTCCGCCGGCAATTTTCTTTTCAACATAAGGATACAGTTCCTTGTGCTTCAATATGTAATCACCGGTATCGCTGATTTCTTCCAAAACATCAAGAATATAACCGTAAAAAGGGTATTCTTCCATCGCAATATTTCCCATTCTGACACATCGTGCAGCAATACGGGAAATTGTCCGGTCATAATAATCTTTGAGCAAAATATAATTGTCCAGATACCACAAGCTTTCTTTGCTGACAGTCGGCATAGCCGAACCGCTTTGCGGTGTGGCGGGACGTGGAGGCTGTTGAGGTTGAGATGTCTGCGAAACTGCAGGCTGTTGCACCTGAGGCTGAGCAGCCGCCGGCTGTGGCGAAACTGTTTGCGGATTAGGTGTTGCGGTTTCAGTGATGTTATCTTGTTCCATATCAGCTCCTTAACTCTCTGTTTAATTTAATTTAGCCGGTTGTTTTTGTAAATTACTTTCTCCAAGCTTTACCCAATTATATGGTACCCTGCGGCTTATATGGTTCATTACTGTCATCTTTTTCCTCTAGTTCTCTAAAACCTGAGCTTTCTGCCAAATTTTCGGGAAGATTAAACGGCGGAATGTCACTTTCAGATTTTTGATAAACATTATCCTGAAAATAAACTTCCCCGCTATACATTGCACTGAGAGATGTTGTCTCGCTGCTGTCGTTTTCTTGCAGCATATCATCCTGCCGATAAGGATCTCCCGCATTTATGTCAGATTCTAAAGCCTGAGTTATAACATCATTGCCGGAAAGAGATACTTCACTATCGGCAGGAAGAGCTTCCTCTCCTGTTGCAGATAGAGATAAAGTCTCATCATTATCGGCAACTTCTTCATAATCCCATTCCCAATCGTCACTGCCAGAGTCACCGGTGTTGTCTGCGGAGAACGGCATATTATTTTTTTCATCTTCCGCTACTTCAACATACTCCCAGCCTTCTTCCGAATGTGCTTCATCTTCAGGGATTTCAACATATTCCCAATCATCTTCGGATGTCTCAGCATCTTCATCTTCTGCCACTTCAACATATTCCCAGCCATCTTCTTCCGGATGTTCTGTCTCGGTTGAAAGATTTTCTTCCCCTGTTGCAGATAGAGATAAATTTTCATCATCATCGACAACTTCTTCGTAATCCCATTCCCAGTCTTCATCATTACTATCGGCAGAGAAATTTTCTTCCGTTGTTATAAGTTCATCTCCGTTTTCAGCCGCAGAGAACAAGATATCCGTCGAGGATTCGTCTTCTGTTTCCTCATATTCCCATTGCCATTCTTGAAGTTCATCCCCATCAGCGGCGGCTTCATCCGCAGCCGTTACCTCGGCAGCTTCCTCTGCCGGAGCTTCCTCATAAACCCACTCGGAGCTTTCATCGGCGGCGGCTTCATCCGCAGCTGTTACCTCGGCAGCTTCCTCTGTCGGAGCTTCCTCATAAATCCACTCGGTGCTTTCATC
>CANDEX010000018.1 GCA_947383875.1 uncultured Azospirillum sp.
CATGCGCAATACCATTTATAAAAGTCGTTAATACCTTGTTTGAGGGGAATTTGGGGTGTCCAGCCCAGAGATTTAATACGGGTAGCATCCATCATTTTACGCGGGGTACCGTTGGGCTTAGACGTATCATACTCTAATGTTCCGGCAAACCCTGTAACTTCTTTGACGATTTCAAATAAGTCTTTTAACTGAATATCGTCTCCTTTGGTAATGTTTACATGTTCTCCGATATCCTGATAATCTTTATTTTCCATCAGGTAGACGCAGGCATCCGCCAAATCGTCAGAGCTCATCAATTCACGGTAGACTGAGCCATCGCCCCAAAGAACCACTTTATCACGGTAAGCTCCTATCTGATTTAACGCCCATTCCAGAGACTGATCATCAGTATAATCAACTTTGTCATCCAATCCCCAACCGAGTTTATATTTTTGCAAATCGGTGCGGATAGCTTCAAAATTATTTTCAGAAAGCAGCTTTGCTAAATGAAAACGCCGCATAATCATTGGCAGCAGATGTGCTGTTTCCATATTAAAATTGTCACCGATGCCGTATTGATTGGTCGGCATAACCGAAATATAGTTTGTGCCATATTGGTCATTATAGTAACGGCACATCTTAATCGCTGCAATTTTTGCTAAGGCATAGGCTTCGTTGGTTTTCTCAAGTTCCGAAGTGAGTAAACTTTCTTCTTTCATCGGCTGCGGAGCCAATCGAGGGTAGATACAGGATGACCCCAGATTTAACAGTTTTTTAACTCCGGACAGGTAAGAACTGTGAATGACATTGGCATCAATCATCAGATTTTGATAAATAAACTCTGCCGGATAAGTTTGGTTAGCCATGATGCCCCCAACCTTAGCTGCAGCCAGAAAGACGTAATCAGGTTTTTCTGCTTCAAAAAACGCCAAAGTCGCCGCCTGATTAGTTAAGTCCAATTCTTTTGAACTGCGGGTTATGATGTTGGCATAACCCTTTTCTTTCAGTTTACGGACGATTGCCGAACCAACTAGCCCTCTGTGGCCGGATACATAAATTTTCGCATCCTTTTCCATGATTTAAGCCTCTCTTGGGGTCAGAGTTTCATAACCGTTGTCGTTAAGGAGTTTTTCTTTCTTGGCCAGCTTCAAATCTTCGGCGACCATTTCCTTAACTAAGGCGGCCAAATCATAAGTCGGTTTCCACCCCAATTTTGTTCTGGCTTTGGTGCTGTCTCCCAAAAGAAGCTCTACTTCTGCAGGACGGAAGAATTTCGGATTAACTTCGACTAAAACGCGGCCGCTTTGTTTATCAATGCCCTTTTCATTGACACCTTCACCCTGCCACTCAATATCAATTCCCAGTTCTTTAAAGGTCATGGTTACAAAATCACGAATTGAGGTGGTAGTACCGGTCGCCAAGACATAATCTTCCGGTTTATCTTGCTGTAAGATACGCCACATTCCTTCAACATAGTCTTTTGCATGCCCCCAATCACGTTTGGCACTCAGATTTCCGAGGTATAATTTGTCTTGCATTCCCAAGGCTATGCGGGATGCCGCCATGGTGATTTTACGGGTAACGAAAGTTTCTCCGCGGCGCGGGCTTTCATGATTGAATAAAATACCGTTAGCAGCAAAAATACCAAAACTTTCACGATAATTAACGCAAATCCAATAAGCATAAAGTTTAGCCACGGCATAAGGTGAACGCGGATAAAACGGGGTGGTTTCCGATTGTATCGGCTCCTGAATCAAACCATAAAGCTCAGAGGTTGAAGCCTGATAAAACTTTGTCTTTTTTTCCAAACCGCAAACGCGAATCGCTTCCAACAAGCGCAGAGTCCCCAAAGCATCCGTATCCGCAGTATATTCCGGACAATCCCAAGATACTTTCACATGAGACTGTGCCGCCAGGTTATAAACTTCATCCGGTTCAATTTCTTTTATCAGGCGGATAAGGTTAGAACTGTCAGTTAAATCACCGTCATGCAGGTTTATTTTTCCGGCAAGGTGATCAATTCTCCCGGTGTTAAACAAAGACGAACGGCGTTTTATGCCATGAACCTCATAGCCTTTTTCCAGCAAAAGCTCTGCCAAATATGATCCGTCTTGTCCTGTAATACCTGTAATTAATGCTTTTTTCATTACTTGTCCTCGTTAATTAAGTTAATTCCCATGATACGGATGACGCGGCGGCCTTTCCGTAAACGAAAAGTCAACAGCCAATGGCGAAGCTGTTTCAGTTTCTCATAATGTTTCCAATAAAAAAGATATTTGTGTTTGTTCGGCAGAGAGGTTCGGCTTAAAATTTTAAGCAGCAAACCAAGCGGCATCTTGCGATTATCTTCGATTTCCTGTGCCAGTTCTTTGCTACAGCCATAAACTTCTCGTTTGACTTCAACACTCTCTGCATTCAACATATCCATATGTGTGCCTGACAAACCGTCTTTGCCGAAAACAGCATAAGATACCGGCACTTTTACAAAAGAAGCCCCTTTTAACAAACTGCGCAGAATGAAATCATAGTCCGCAGAGATTTTATATTTGATGTTGTGCAATCCGACACGTTCAAACAGGCTGCGTTTAAACACCATTCCCTGATGGCAGCAAGCCATAGCGCCGAATATGGTTCGAAAATCCATATCTTTTTCATCATTGCCTATGATTTTTCCGCCTTTTTCATAACTGACAGGAGAATATGAGAAATCTGCCCGGCTTTGACGCAAGGCTTTAACAGCTTCGGACAAACCGGAAGGATTGTTCAGATAATCATCAGAGTTGATAAAACAGACATATTCGCCCGTTGCTTTATTAATGCCGCGGTTAAATGCATCGTAAATCCCTTTGTCAGGTTCAGAAAATATCTTTATCCAGCCTTGTTCTGCGTAAGGTTTAAGAAAATCAAGCGTTCCGTCTGTTGAAGCACCGTCAATAACCAGATGCTCAATCGTTACCCCCTGCTGAGCACGAACACTCTCCAAGCAGCGCAGCATCTGCTCCTGCCGACCGGCTGACAGCAGATTGTAAGACGCGGTAATGATACTTACGTCAACAGCAGGCTTCATTTCAGGCTTCCTTCTTCCATTCAGCCAAAATCCATGAAGAGGAATTAGCCTTGTTTTCACCGCCGACACCAAAAGCCAAGCTCACATTTAACTGTTGGCAGACAGCTGATTCAGGAATATTGTCTTTCGTGCGGTCACCGCCATTGGCAAACACCAGTTCACTGTTTTTATATTTTTCCCGTGCGCGGGTGATGCCGTCACAAGCTGAGTTGTCATCATCATTGAAAGCCAAGACATCTACCACACCTTTCAGATTTTCACAGATGACACGACGGGTATTAAAATTCATAAAATTCTTACCTTTTTTACGGCAGAGCCATTCATCTGAATTCAACAATAGGATAACGCCGTCGCTGGCTGCCGCACTGGCGCGTATCATTTCTATATGACCCTCGTGTATCGGGTCAAAACCGCCGCTTACTATGTAATATTTTTTAGCAGAAGCTGCATCATTATTCTCAGGGTGACGATACATATCTGTTTTCCTTATCATATAACAAAAAACCACCCTAAAGGGCGGTAGAGTTTTAAACAGGTATGCAATAAGATTAGGACGAATCCCGCTTTAACAAGCTCTACATCAGAGCAATCAATTTTCTATCCGATTACAAAAGCCGTTCAAAGCTCCGGACGTTCTGCGTCCTAAACAAAGAGGTTATTCCCTTTATCTGGACTAACAATAAAGTAGGCCTCATGGTTTTTCAAGCAAATTTTATCAATTATACCGTAAAATAGAGGAAAAAAACTAAATTCCCTCATTAAGTGTTAAAAACTATTGGAAATATTTTCTATGACAGGTTTTCAAGTTGCTCTGCATATTCCAGCCAATCACTTTCAGCTTGCTGCAAAGCCGCGGTAACGGCTGAGAATTCTTTTTGCGCCTGAATAGTTTCTTCCACTGATATCTGGGTTTGAAACAAATTTTCCAAACGCTCTTTCTCTGCGGTTTGCCGTTGTATTTCCTTTTCCAAACGACGTATTTCGCTTTGTAATTGTTTTTTCTGTTGACGAGAATCAATTTTTTGGGTCGATGGTTTGGGAGCTGAAACCATTTCCGGCTTATCATTCAGCAGCAGATTTTTATAATCTTCCAAATCACCGTCATAGGGTTTACATAAACCGTTTTTAACCAACCATAAGTCATCGGCAATCAGTTCAATCAAATGTAAATCATGCGTAATCAGAATAACAGAACCGCGATATTCATTCAGTGCTTTAATCAAAGCCTCTCGCCCTTCAATGTCTAAGTGGTTTGTCGGCTCGTCCAATATCAACAGATGCGGCGCATTATACGCCATTGCAGCAAACAACAGACGAGCTTTTTCACCGCCGGAGAGTTTGGCAATAACAGTCAATGCTTTCTCCTGATTAAGACCGAATCGCGCCAAATGCGCCCTCACCTGCGTTTCACTTTTATCCGGCAGCAGCGTTGTCATGAATTCCGCTGCGGTTTGCTCCAGAGGTAATTCTTCAGTCTGATGCTGAGCAAAATATCCGATTTTTAATTTAGACGATGATTTACGGAAGCCGGATAATAACGGTAGGCGACCGGATATCACTTTTGCCAAAGTCGACTTACCATTACCGTTTGCACCCAGCAGAGCTATGCGATCATTATCAACAATTTGTAAATTCAAACGACGTAATACGGTTTTCTCGCCATACCCGGCAGAGGCTTCCTCTATGCTCAGCATAGGCGGGGCCAATTCATCGGGTTCTGGAAAATCAAATACTGTTGATGCAGCATCCTCCAGCAAAGTTACTTTTTCGAGTTTTTCCAACATTTTTATGCGGCTTTGCGCCTGTTTGGCTTTTGATGCTTTATAACGAAAACGATCAACAAAAGATTGCAAATGACGGCGTTTATCTTCCTGACGTTCCGCTTGACGCTGCAAGACTTCTTTTTGCAAAGCGCGTGTTGTGCGAAATGTGTCATAATTTCCTGAATAGGTAACCAGACGTCCATTGTCAAAATGGATAATATGACTACAAAGCAAATTCAGGATATTACGATCGTGACTGATTAGCAATAATGTGCCGCGATATTTGGATAAATGATTTTCCAGCCAAAGAGAAGCTTCCAAATCAAGGTGATTGGTCGGTTCATCCAAAAGTAAAATATCAGACGGACGAAATAAAGCCGCTGCCAAAGCCAAGCGCATTCGCCATCCTCCGGAAAATTCATTTACTTTACGGGACAAATCTGCAGAAACAAATCCCAGCCCATGCAGAATTTCTGCTGCCCGAGCTTCTGCGGAGGAGGCTCCTATGAGGTTCAATCGTTCATGTATCGCTGCCAATTCGCAGTCATTCGCCGTTTCAAGACGCTTCAGCAAATCTGTGCGTTCATAATCTTTTGATAACACAAAATCAAGAATAGAAAGTTCCAACTCAAATGCCGAAAACTCCTGTTCGACAAACACCACCTGGTAACCATTGGGAAAAAAAACACTGCCGGTTTCAGTCTCCAATTCGCCTTTTAAGACTCTGAACAAAGTTGATTTACCGCAACCGTTAGCTCCGACCAAACCAACTTTCCAATTATCGGAAATATGTGCGGAAGCATTTTCCAGTAAAACCTTAGAACCTATACGAACCGTAATATCGTTAATATCGATCATGTTATTTAAGCTGAGTACGATAAAGTGAACGGTAAATGCTGTTTTCTTTCTGCATCAATTCATCATGACTGCCCATTTCAACCAATTCACCATAATTGACGACAACAATTTTATCGGCATTGCGAACCGTGGACAAGCGGTGAGCGATAATAAACACCGTTCGGTCTGTCATCAGGTTATCAATAGCCTGCTGCACAATGGCTTCGGATTTATTATCAAGAGCGGAAGTTGCTTCATCCAAAATAACAATCGGCGCGTTTTTCAGAAAAGCTCGGGCAATGGCTATGCGCTGTTTCTGGCCGCCAGACAGCAAAACACCGCGTTCACCGATTTCCGTATCCAGGCCTTTTTCCAATGAAGCAATAAATTCTTCAAGGCAGGCGGATTTAACGGCTTGGTCAATTTCATCTTGAGTAGCATTTTCGCGACCAAGAAGAATATTTTCGCGAATCGTCCCCGCGAATAAAAAATTATCTTGAAAAACAATGGCTATTTTATCTCGCAGAGAATCGAGCTCGATATCTCGGATATCAACGCCGTCAATCTGCACCGAACCGGATACAACGTCATAAAAACGAGGCAACAGATTTACCATCGTGGTTTTGCCGCCGCCGGAATTACCGACAAAAGCTATTGTCTGCCCGACATTAACCTTAAGATTAATATGTTTTAAAATCGGCTTGCCTGGAACATATTCAAAACAGACGTCTTTATATTCAATCGTCTTCCCTATTTTCGTCAAAGGTTTGGCATCAGGTTTATTGACGATGGCCGGTGCCTGTTCCAACACCCCAAAGACACGCTCCATCGCCATCAAAGACAGCTGAACACTATTGAAATTATTACCGATGCTTTTAATCGGATTATAAAGCATAATCAAGGCCGTGATAAAAGACACAAAATTACCGGCGGAGATTTGTTTGGTCACAATCAAGTAACTGCCGAGCCAGATAATCAGCGCAATCCCCAAAGAAACCACAAAGTGCATTAACGGTGACATCAAGCCGGTGCGCTGTATCATTTTGATACCTAATTTAAATACATTGTTGAGCGTATTTTTAAACCGTGCCAGCTGGTATTGATAAAGATTATAAGACGTTACGATACGATTGCCGTTAAATGTTTCGTTATAATGTGTCATCACTGCCGAGCCGGAAAAAATGGTTTTATCCATCAACCCTTTAATGCGGCGACGAACCGTTGTCAGCGGATAAAGAGCCCCGAGCAAAACCACGATTGCAACAATCGCCAACTGCCATGAGTTATAAATCAGCACACCAATCAACGACAGAGAAGAGAAAATGCGGGTCGTAAACAATTTCAAATTAGACAGCAGCCCAGCACAAGCCATGTCGACATCATAGTTAAACCGAAAAAGGATATCTCCCGATGTTGACTTATCAAAAAAACCGGCATCATAACGCATCAGCTTTTCAAAAAGAGTAATTTTTAATCCCTGAGAGATTTTTTGGCCAACCCAAGTATTCAGATAAGTTGCCGTATAATTCAGCAGGCTTTGCATACAGCTGAAAACAATAATCAACAACGGAATATATGACGTTGATGCCGTGTTTTTTTCAACCATAACTATATCCATATACGGTTGCAAAGACCAGGCAATAATTGCATCCATAGAGCCGATGGGAATGGTAATCAGCACCCCTAACAGTCCGCGTATCCAATACGGCTTAACATAAGGAATTATTTTGCAATAATTACTGATAAGATAGGATGATTTTATTTTTTTAGCCAAATTTGCGAACATCATAAACCTTGTTGCGAGATTAAATTTTACTCACAACAATAGTACATTCGCTCACCGTTTGGCAAGCAAAATAAACAAATCATCAATTATTAATTGGAAATTTCAAGCCCGGACAACAATACCGGTGAGACATCATAAACGCGCAAAAAATCCGTTTGTTTTTCTCTACAAGCCCGAGGGTGGCTGTTGGTGCAGCGGACACCGCTGATTAAGCCGGAATTATGCATTCTCTCCAATGCTCCATCGACAAACACTCCGTGAACAACAGCAACATATACTTCTGCCGCTCCGGCATCTTTGTAAGCGCGCGCAGCATTGATAATCGAACTTCCCGAGCGTATCATATCATCATAGATTACCACTCTGCGACCGGAAACATTCGCATTAAGTGCCGTCACTTCCGTATGCGTACCGGACAAGCGTTGTTTCATAATATAAGCACTGTCTAACCCCAGACGTCCGCTCATTTTCTGCACCCATTTAGCACGTCCCATGTCTGCCGTTGCCAGAACCGTATCCGGTCCGATGTCTGACAGCATTCGAGCCACCACAGGCTCCGCCGTCAAGTGAACCGGACGCACTGAACCTTCAAAGTAATATTGTGTTCCCAAGGAGTGTAAATCCATCATATAAATAAAATTACCATTTGCCGAACGTGGAATAGAACTCAGCAGTCGAGCTATATTTTTGGCAATCACCACCTCGCCGCGTTTGGTGGAACGCTCCATCGTTGAATATCCAAAATATGGAATAACAATATGCAGAGAAGAACATTGCTCCATTACCAATGCATTACAAATATTATAAAGTTCAAGAATCGCCGCATCATTTATCGTTCCGGCGACATAGACCGCCGGACGGTTAATAATGTCTTTTGAATGAAGTAAACGGTAATAATTTTCACCATCAGGAAAAAGTTTGTGTTCAAATTCTCTGGGACAAAGAGAAAATAATGCTCCGGATGTTCCTGCCATTTTTTCAGCCAGATAAGCATAAGCCTGCGATGAAAACAAATTTGCAACTTTATCGCTCATGATATTCCTTTCCTGATGTGAGATATTAATTTAATCTGACAAACTTTAATTTTCAGCTAATAATTATGCTTTATCTTATTGATAATTTAAATTATAGTATGTCGGTCAAAGAAAGTAAAAACTTTGAATTTTTATATTTCTTTGGTGAATGTAACTTTCAATTCACTATGAGGAAAAAATGAAAATATTAGTCGGAATGAGCGGCGGAGTTGATTCTTCCGCGGCTGCTTTGTTGTTAAAGAAAGCCGGGTACGACGTTATCGGCGCAACAATGTCTATTTGGGATAAATCTCAAAATTTTGCAGGCATGACAGGAAAAGAAGGGTGTTTCAGTCCGCATGAGGAACAGGATGTGGAAGCGGCGAAAAAAGTTTGTGCCAAGCTTGATATTCCTTACCATGTTATTGACTGTACAGAGGAATATAAAAAAATCGTCTTATCCAACTTCAAATCTGAATATTTGGCAGGAAGAACACCGAATCCTTGCGTTTTATGTAATGCAACCATTAAATTTGCAGCTCTTCCCCGCGCTGCCAAAGCTTTGGGACTGACGTTTGACAAGTTTGCCACCGGGCATTATGCCGGATTAGGCTATGATGAAACCACAAAACGTTACCAGCTGCATTGCGGCAAAGATTTACGCAAAGATCAGGCTTATTTTTTATATCGTCTGACACAAGAGCAGCTTTCTGAAATTTTATTGCCCCTCGGCGACTACAGCAAGCAGGAAATCCGCGATTTGGCCAGAGAAGCAGGCTTAGAAGTTTGCGACAAACCCGACAGTCAGGATTTTTATTCCGGTGACATCAATGATATCATTCAAGAAGAACCCAAAACAGGAAATTTTGTTGACAAGGACGGAAAAATCCTCGGGCAACACAAAGGATTTTGGAACTTCACACTCGGACAACGCCGCGGCATGGGAGTTTCCGCCGAAAAACCGTTATATGTTATCGGGCTTCGGCCGGAAAAAAATGAAGTTGTTCTGGGTTTTGCCGATCAGACAATGCAAAAAAGTCTTACTGCTAATCGCTTAAACTGGGTTTCTATTCCCGAGCCGGAGGCAATGTTTTGCTGCCAAGCCAAAATTCGTTCATCTCAAAAACCGGTTCAGGTTCAGGTAACTCCGACCGATAACGGAGACGTTAATGTTGAATTTGAGGATTTGCAAAAAGCCCTAACCCCCGGACAATCCGTGGTTTTTTATGATGGTGATTTGTTGCTTGGCGGAGGGTTTATTACGGAAGCGCGCTAAGCCTCAAGGCTTAGCAGCACTTTACGATAGAACTCCAAGACAGCACGAATCTTCGGAATATCTTTAGTTAAGCGGTGCGCCACCAGATAAAAGGTCATCTGTGGTTTCATGTCAATGTTTTTAAGACGAACCAAATCAGCATCCCTCTTTTCATTATGCACCATAATCCCGATACCGCCGCCACCGCGGACGATATTGGCTATTGAATGGTTGGAATTGGATGAAAAACAGATATGCGCACCGCGACTCATAATCTCTTTCCATTCTTTCAGGTAACGATAATTTGTGAGTTTACCGCAAATCCTGTGATTTTGAATGAGATCATCCAAATCTTTCGGTTCTCCGTATTTGGCCAAATAAGCCGGAGAAGCAACAAAACTGCAGTGAATAACTTTACTTTCCACAATCACCAAATCCGAACCGGACGGAGGTTCCAACATGAATCCCAAGTCAACGTCCAACACATTAAGGTTTGGTGCCTGATAATGAGAAACGGATTCAATACGGATATTCGGATAGGTATCCCAAAATTCATCAATACCGTCTGCCCGCAATACAGAAGACACCGCTAAAGGCAAACCAACACGTACAACTCCGGTCATCGTATTTTTATGAGAGGCGACGACATCAACACCGCGAATGACCTTCTTAACGTCAAATCCCATTTTGACAATACGTTGCGCTTCATACGTCAGAATTGAGCCGCGACCATTGCTGGTTACCAATTTGGTTCCCAGCTCTTTTTCCAAATCAGCCAGATATTTATTAAGCGTATCAACGGACAGACTGAGAGATTCGGCAACTTTTTTCTTGCTGCTGTTTTCTGAAAGAGCCACCAGCATCAGCAGCCCTTCCAGTTTGGCAATATCCTGTTTGGTAATCATTCCGTTTGTGTCCGTCTCTCAGTCGTACCGAATTAGACTTCCCAGCTGCGGGAAAATTCTTCATCCTTAAATAAAGAAGCCAAACCGGTAATCTGTTTTAAGCGCAATACTTCGTCAGCAGACATACCGATGTTACGGCAAATCCACGAATCGCTTTTACCCATTTCTAAAAGCTCGGCAACAATATTGCTCATTAAATCTACATTATGGCTGCCGCGGGCACGATTGTGGCGAATAGTCGAAGCCATACGATCACCCAGCGGCTTATCAATCACAACAACCGGCATTAGTCCGTGTTCCCGTTCATAAATACGCGGGCTGGTCATCATCGTGGTATAACGGTGGAAGCCGTCGACAACGATATATTCATCATTTTCTTTATCATAATAACAAACTATCGGCTGAGTATAACCATCCTCCCAAATGGAAATTTCCAAAAGTTTCATTTCCGGAGGAGCTACTCGGTTCGGGTTATAGTCATTGGCTTTAATCTTTTCGACAGGAATTGCCTGCACGTTATAAACCGGACTTTTAAATTCACTCATTAGTTTTTCCTCACAAATTTCGATATTTTTCCATTAATTCACGTTCACGTTCTGCCTGTTTTTTGGTTTGGGTAAAGCCCATGTACTTGCAGAGGTGATCGTTTTTCAAAATACAAACGGCCATACGTTTCCATGACGGAATATCAATTGATGATTTGATATCATCCGTATTATCCGGCGTTCCGAGAAAACGAATCTTATCGCGGGTTTTATTGTAACCGCTGGGACCATTGTGGCGAATGGGATAATTACACTCTTCCAATTCTTTCAAAGCAGCCTCATTGACCACCCCGCCCTTTTTCCACCAAAAGCGGATAGACGTTTTAAATTTAGCAACATAATTCTGGCGCATACTTTCCGGCAAGGTTGCCAACAAAAATTTGACATATGAACGCCAAGTATGCCCCGGAGGAAGGGTAAATTTGCGTGCTCCCAAGGCTTTGGTATTGCCATAAATGGCTCCGAAATTGGCCCCCTGCACACGACCGACAACACGAATCCATGTATCAGGCTCCAAAACGCGGTATAAATTCAGGCTGTCTTTAGCACTTTCATGATACGGACTGGCGACACGCATCTGGTTAATTGACAGGCCGGCTTTATAAAAAAGATCATAGATGTGATTATAGTCATAATCATACTTACCGTTAGCCACCCAGACATCTTTGGTTGTCCAATCATACAGAGGATAGGCGTGATAAAAATTCTCGCCCATTCTAGTTGTCCATTTGCCATCACCAAAACTGGTTTTCCGCTCATTGGCATAAGCTCGGTAACGGTTCAGCGATTCATCTGCGCGAATCCCCAACAGGCAGATTGTGGTTCCTTCATGTTGTCTGGCATACCATCTGCCAAATTCGGCATAAAAGTCTTCCTGCGGCATTTTATATTTATAAAAATCAAAATTATGATTATCCAGCTTAATAATATAATCCTGCTTGGGCATTGAACGCACCCAAGCCGCTTTTTTGTCAGGATCCCAAGTATACCAATACATCTGGTAGTTGCTTACCGCACAGCGAGAAGCCTGCGGAATACAGACCCAATAAGGCTCAATATCATCAATGTTATTTTCAAACATACGGGTAACATAGTCGGTTGTTGTCTGGTATTGAGCCTCAAAGTCTTGATGAAAAACACCAATTTTTTTCTGAATATTATGACGGCGTTTATAATCCAACACCATATTAAGCAGCAAACCACTGTCCTTACCGCCCGAAAAAGACACATAAATATTGTCAAAGTTATCAAATACATACTTCAAACGAGCTTGTAACGCCTCGTAAACATTGATATCCAAATATTTTTTCACAGTCGCAATGCCTCCTCTTTTGTTATCATATGGCAAACGTTTGACAGAACGTTCTTTTTGCGTTCCAGATTATCATTAATTAATTGCTCCAAATTGGTTTTCACCCAAAAGTCATAAATGTTTAGCTTACGGGCAATACCTTTGCTGCTGACACTATCCAACCCCTGCACCTTACATTTATAATCAAAGGTTTGTGAAAAATATATAATATTATTACACAATTGCATATCTAAACCGAATTTATCAACACCATAGGTACAAAACATGATATCGGCATGTCGCTCAAACTCTTTGATTGCTTTGCGCTTGTTGGATTTTCCGGTCAGTTCGACAAATTTAACATCCCCGAAAAATTTACTCTCTTTAAAAAAGGTAATTTCATCTAAAAACTTAATAAAAATAATAACTTTCTCGCCTCTGGCAAGAATCTGCCCTACCAATTCGCGCAAGGCATACAGCTTATTTTGCGACAAGGTATACATCCGCTGAAAATTCTGCACCACGTCCATAAATGCTATTTGATTCCGATCCCGGAGGAAGAGATTTTTTTCTTCATTATAACTTTTTTCTTCTCGCGGTGTCAGTTCAAAATAATGGTTCCTGTGGGTAATTTCGATTTTTTCTCCAAAATCATATCCCAGCACATAGGGTTTTATATATTCAAAAAGACGTTCCTCATCTTCCGGACGCGACCACGGCTTCATAACCAGATAGTTGTTGTAGCTGAAAGGCATGAAGATATGGCCAAACTGATTTTCATTCATGCGTAAAATTCTTGTATCAAGAAACTCTATCTGAGAATATAAATCAATTAATCCCTGAGTCAACGGAATACTGCTTAATATCAGGCGGTAACTTAATCTGGAGCTTAATGACAGGAGACGCTGGGTTCGACCGGCTTCGGTATTTTTGATGGTTATACTTTCGTCTACAACGCAAAAAATTTTAAAATTATGTATTAAATTATAAAGCTCCAAATACTTCTCATCGGAAACAGATATGCTTTCTATTGAATAGAAATAGATACGGTGGCGAAATGTACGATTATTTTTCTTAATCTCATTCATATATGAACGAGTCGAAAGAAAACCAGACGGCGCGATCCAAATGACAAAATCTATCTCATCAAGTTTTTGTTCTACCAGTGCCAAAGCTAATTGAATTTTTTTAACGAACGGATTGATAAATAAAATTCCAGAATGCAATTCGCTCAATTTTTCATGAGCTGCCATCAATACATCATCTTTTTCCATAATTCAGACCTCTCATTTATTAGTACACCTTTATATATAGCACCACAATAAAAACTTCTAAGTTTCTTGCTTTAGTTGCCGTCGTCATTTTTGGCACAGATATTGCATATAACAATGTAAGTTGATTGAATTTTTTGTAGGACTTATTGGTTATGATGACTCTTTTATTTAAGAAATCCGCGCTTTTCAGCATTGTTTGCGCTGCTTGGATGAGTTTTGCAGCTTCTGCCGCCGCCAGCTCGCGAATAAAAGATATTGCCGATTTTGAGGGGGTCAGAGAGAACCAACTGGTCGGTTACGGCCTTGTTGTCGGTCTTAACGGCAGCGGTGACAATATTAAGTCTATTAACTTTACCAAAGAGAGTTTAATCAGTATGCTAGACCAACTTGGTATTAATGCCCGGGACGGTCAGCTCAAATCAAAAAATATTGCCGCGGTCATGGTTACCGCCAGTTTGCCGGCTTTTGCCCGTCAAGGCAGCCGGATTGACGTCATGGTCAGTGCGATGGGCGATGCCAAAAGTCTGCAAGGCGGAACATTGGTTGCTACTCCGCTGGTCGGTGCCAATGGTGAGGTTTATGCCGTGGCTCAAGGGCAGATTGCAACCGGCAGCGTTGCGGCACAAAGCGGCGGAACCTCAATTACCCGCGGTGTTCCAACTTCAGGAAGAATTGCAAACGGTGCCATTATTGAAAATGAAATTCATTTTGCTTTAGATAGTTTGGATAACATTCGTATTGCTTTACGCAATCCGGATTTTACCACCGCACGCAGAGTATCTGATGCCATTAACGCCATGTTGGGACAACCGGCTGCTAAAGCGACCGATCCGGCAACCGTTGCATTGCAGATACCGCTGGAATATCAAGATAAAGTGGTTGATTTGATGACAAAAATAGAACAACTGCAGGTTCAACCAGACCAACTGGCTAAAGTTGTCATAGATGAAAGCTCCGGAATTATTGTTATCGGTAAAGATGTTAAAATCAATAAGCTGGCCATTGCCCAAGGAAACCTGACTATCAAGATTTCAGAAATTCCGCTGGTTTCTCAACCCCTGCCCTTTACCGGAGGAACAACCATTACCCGCAATGTGACTGCCATTGACGTTAATGAAGAAGTCAACAGCAAACTGAGTGTGTTGGATACGGGGGTTAATCTGCAGGAACTGGTTGACGGCTTGAATGCTTTGGGCGTTACACCACGTGATTTAATCAGTATTTTGCAAGCCGTTAAAGCCAGTGGCGCATTGCAGGCAGATATAGAGGTTATTTAAGATGGAAAACGCATACATCAACAATTTCGACTCTACGGCTATGGCTTTATATAAAAAGCCAAACACAAGACTGGACGGTGGGAAAATTGCCAGTCGCGAAGAAGCTGAACAGTCTGCTAAAGAGTTTGAAGCCTTTTTTATCAGCCGAATGATGGAAAGTATGTTTGAGGGAATTTCCACTGACGGAATGTTTGGCGGCGGTCAAGCTGAAAAAATTTATCGGTCGCTGCTGATTAACGAATATGGCAAGGCTATGGCCAAAACAGGCAGCATCGGTGTGGCGGATGAAGTTATGCGCTCTATTATCGAAATGCAGGAAATGGCGTCGCAAGGCTATATCAACGGTACAAATGCAAGACAGTGAGGTGTGAGATGGAACATTCAGGACAACAAATTGATGTTCAGCAGAAGATAAGCGATTATCAGGAAATTATCCATACTTTTGCCGCTCTGCTGCAAGAAGAAAATCAGGCTTTACGCGATTATGATGTTGTGAGTGTCAGCGAACTGTATGAGCAAAAAGCACAGATTGTAACCGTTTATCGCAATTTGGTGGCTTTTTTCATCAAGCATCAGGAAATTTTGGCATCTATGGAAAGTACAGCCAAAGCCAATCTGAAAGAAGCCTCTCTGAAGCTTGATGCCCTGCTTCAGGAAAATAACTTATTATTACAAACCAGAATGGAAACCAGCAAATCTGTTATCGGCACGATTGTTAATGTCGCCAAGATGACTACGAAATCAAATTCGACGTCTTACGGTGCACAGGGACAATTTTCGCCTTTGGATAATCAACACAGCGCGTTGGCTGTCAACAGAACTTTATAGGAGTTGAATCATGGTAATGCTCTCAGGATTACAGACATCCCTCAGCGGTATGAAAGTTGCCCAGAACCAGATGGATATCATCGGACGTAATCTGGCGAACATTGATACTGTCGGCTACACTCGTAAGACGGCATTGCAAAGCAATGTTGTGTTGGGCGGACAAAGTGCCGGTGTCATGATTGGTGACATCACGCGTACGGTTAATGAAGGATTACTTAAAAGTTATCTCGCGTCAAACAGCACAACAGGTAATCTTTCCGCCAAACAGCAATATCTGGGCAAAGCAGAAACACTGCTCGGCACGCCGCAAGGAAACAACTCCATTGCCGCCAATGTCGGTAACTTACAATCGGCATTCGAATCTTTCGCCTCCGATGTTACCTCTGCCACCAGTCGCTATAATTTGCTGAACAATGCGGATACGGTTGCAACTCGCCTGAATTCTCTGACGACAGAAATTCAAAAATTGCGTGGCGATGCAGATCTGAATATCAGCGAGGCTTGTAATCAGGTCAATGATTATCTTGATAAATTACAGACACTCAACGATCAGATTGTTAAATATAAGGTTTTGGGATATGACGGCGTTGCTGATTTGGAAGATCAGCGTGATCAAGCTCTCCGTGAATTAAGCGGATTAATGGATATTTCTTACTTCAAACGGGAAACAGGTGAAATTGTTATCCAAACCACCAACGGTGTTACTCTGCTTGATCGTTACCCGCACCATCTGTCACATAGTGCCGTGGCACAGGCCAGCCCGACGACCTCATATGAAGGCGGCGGTATCGGAGGCATTTATGTGGATGGAGAGGATATTACAACACAAATAAGAGACGGTGAAATTAAGGGGCTGATTGATATTCGCGACAATCAACTGACATCTCTGCAAACTCAGTTGAACGAACTGGCTTCCACATTAAAGGAAAGCATCAATCAGGTTCATAACCGAGGAACCTCTTATCCCAATGCTCCGTCAGAGATGACTGGTTCTCGACGCTTTATTGACCCGGCGAACCAAAATATTCAAATTTCTAACGGGGATGTCCGCTTTACGATTTTTGATGCTGACGGCAAACAGGTTGCCACTACAACTCTGCTGGGAGGCTTAGGTTTTCCGGATGCCGGCGGCAGCGTTACGGATATGGTTGATAAAATCAATACCTGGCTGACTGCTGCTGACGGTGCTAACCTGCCGCAAGCTTATGCTGAAGTCAATAAAGACGGACAGGTTGTTATCAATACCGGAGACAGTAACTATTCTTTCTCTATCCGTGATGAAGCCTCTTCTACGCCGGGTAGTGCCCAGCAAGATGTATCCATCAAATTTGATGTCAACGGTGATGGCGCGTTTGATCGTTCTTTTGAGGGGTTTTCATATTTCTTCGGGATGAATGACTTTTTTACCAACACCACCAACGAGCATATTTATGATTCTAAGGTGATGAGTAAAAGTGCTAATTTGGGTGTCCGGGAAAAAATTACCCTGAATTTTGCAACCGGCAACAATCCGGCTTTAGGGTCAATCACCATTAATACAAATGACAGTTTGCAAGATATCGTCAACAAAATTAACAATGATGAAGCTCTTAACTCTCAGATTAAAGCTTCTCTGGTGCCCAACGGAAACGGTTATGTTTTGCAGATTAACAATACCTCAGGTGAACAACTGGAAATCAGTGAGGCCATTAATCCCACCACAGGAACGACCAGCGGTTTTCTGGATCGTATCGGGCTGCATCCGTCTAATGCTGACAGTGCCGGTTCATTGAAAGTGCGTGATGATTTAATGACTAACCCCTCCGGTATTGCAGCGGGAACTCCCGAGTTTAATCCTAATTCCGGAGAATATCAGCTTAATCCGGCGGTTAATGATATTGCCAATGAAATGGCCAAAGTATTCAGCAGTTCGCAAGATTTCGGTCAGGCCGGAACCATTGCCAAAACCAGCACAACTCTGGCTAATTATGCAGCAACTTTTGTCGGTGCCATTGCTACCGAAGCTAATAGCGCGGAATCTAATCTGGCTTATCAGCAGGAACTGACGAACTCCATTTCGCTGAAAGAAGCCAAACTGAGCGGTGTTGACAGAGACGAAGAACTGGCTCAACTGATTATTTTTCAGCAGAGTTATGCTGCCTGCGCCCAAACCTTTACAGCATCTAAAGAAATGTTGGATATGCTGTTGAATATGGTCAACTAGGAGGACTGAATTATGCGTGTACCTACTTATGCAACTTATATGAATATGGCCAATGCAACAATCAAAAACAAAGATTTGGTCGATTTATACAGTTTTCAGTCTATTACCGGTCTGAAATCAATGAATTATTCCGGCTACGGAATGAGCGCGTCAAGTATTGTTTCTCTGGAAGCAACACTCGGTGTTACCAATACATTTATGGAAAATAATAAAATTACCAATGTTGAAATCAAAACCATGAATACATCGATGGATGCGATTCAAAAAGCAATTAATGATTTCAAAAGCACTTTAACCAATGCCAGCGGCATGGATTTGGATAAAATCACCCCTGATTATACCGGCGGTGAAATTACTTTCACTAATGATAACGCGGCTGATTATCTCGGCAAAACCATTACTGTCAACGGCACACAATATACTTTTGCCAATGACGGTAACGGGAACAATATCGATATCAGCGGCGCAACCAATGCGCAGGATGTTATGACGGCTTTGAAAAACAAACTGCCGGCTAATGTTGATTTTACTTTTGAGGACAACAAGTTTTCTTTTCCGTTATATACGATTAACGGCACTTCCAGCGTGTTAAACGTAGATGGCGTTGAGACCGGCGAGCCGCACACGATGAGCGCGGATCAATACCGCGAAATGCAGCAGTTGCAACAACAGGCTTTTGCCGCCATTAAAATGCTGGTTGACAGTCTGAATACTTTCGCCAATGGCAAGTATCTGTTTGGCGGCGGTGTTTCTAATGAACCGCCGGTGAATTTCCCGTTCAAAACACTTGATGAATTTCAGGCTTTCTATGATGGAATAAACATCAAATATCCGTCAAATGCCAGCGCAGATTTATCAAACTTTTCGATTAATGCCGAAAATACCGGTGCCATTTCTTTGAAATTAAACGGAACTGACACCAATCAGGGTACTATTACCGCAGAAAAAAGCGGCGGTTTTCTGAAACCGGCGATTACGGCCAATGCTAAAACAACCGGCACCCTGACTTTCAACAGTGATAAAAATACGGTTAATGCGACAGAATACGGAGCCTTTAATACACTTAGTGCCGGAGATACGGTCGTGATAGGCGGAGATGCTTCTGGAGCTAACGCCAAGGCTTATATCGTCAAATCAGTTTCGGCTGACGGCAAGACAGTTACTTTTGAAAAATCTACCCCTGTTATGACTGATGATGTGATTACTCCGGATAATGATGTAACCATCAGTAAATCTTTTCCGGTCGGCTCCGTGATTAACATGGATGGCTTCGGGAATAACAATCTGGCCGGACAAGTTCAAGTTACCGGTATCAGTGATGACGGTACTGAGCTATATGTAACAGCCGACCCTTCTCGGTTTCCGACAATGACAATTCCGGCTTCCAGTTCATGGAGCCTGTCTAACGAATCTTATTATCGCGGCGGCGATTTAAGTTCAGAAAAAAGAATTTCAGAAAATCAATCTCTGACTTTTGACATTAATGCCAATGATCCGGCTTTTGAAAAACTGTTCAGAGTCTTGGGATCTATTGCACAAGGTAATCTGGTAGATACCCGTAATCCGGCAGATGAAATGGTTGGGACAATTAATCAAAACAGTACATTTGATCTGATTAACGAGGCTCTTGATTTGGTCAGCGATGCTCTGTTTAATGCCGGACAAAATGCAACGGTTAAAAATGCAGATATTTATACCATTTCGGCAAAAATTAATGCCAATTATGTGGTATTGAATCAAACAACTGAAAACCAGACAACGATTGCAGCAAATTTGCAGAACAATATTACGTCTCTGAAAAACGTAGATAAAACAGAAGCCGGTGTTAAACTGTTTCTGGCATCACAAAATCTGGAAGCCTCTTATGCTGTTTTGCAGCAGGCAATGAGCTTAAGCCTGTTGAATTATTTGAAATAAGGCAAAGCCCGGGAAAATCCCGGGCTTTTTTCAAAAACAGACTATCTAAACAACAGAGAGATAACATTTTTGTTTCCGGTGCTGATAAACACGAGAAGACAACGTTAGGAGAGATATCTTTTTTCTTATTTGGCTTTGCTTAATCTCGTCCGGAATATACAGCCATACCGCGATTGCATTCTTTTTGCCGTTTGAAGCGCAGAGTGTTTCCTCGTCGTCCGGCATATCCTTCTTTGGTTTCAACACTCACACTATGTTTACCGCTTTCCGTTAAAATTTCCTTATTGTTGTTTTTAGCCTTTTGTTCTGGCGTATCATAACGAAAGTCATTGTGATCAGCATCTTTGCGATTTTGTATTTCTTTAACATTGTCGTAAATCAGGTTTGCAACCTCGTCTTTTTCACTAAATGTATTATCTATTTTATCTTTTATTTCTTCCAAAGCTTGCTTTTTTTCCATCTCAAAAAGCGCGTCTTCAAATTTCAAATCTTGAATTTTATGCTCTTCTTTATTTAAAACACTAGCCTGCACCATTGTATGAGGATCATGATGTTCGGGAGCTGAACGCGAACCATTTCCTACAGCAATAATAGACCCCGTCATTGCCGTGGCTACCATTAAATTATTTTTGGCCTTTCTTAATTTATTTCTAACCTTATCCATCAACTCTTTTTTTGGCATAACCGTCTCCTCATAATTGTTTAGAACAATAATAACATATTTTTTATCAAAAAACAATTAATTATAAACCGCCATAAAACTTTAGGATGAGACAAAAAGTTTTATGGCGGTTTGCGCTAAAAACGACTGCAAATCTATCTTTCGCGACGGATTGCATTGATATTGCGGATATAGGCAATATCGTTTTCCAAATACTCCAGGCTAACAGGTAATTTTCGCCGCCAGTTGGGATGCTTGTCCCTATCTGTTCCCGGCAGGTTCTGTAATTTTTCAACGTGCAAAATATCTTCCAGCTGTGCCAGAAAGACTTTAGATGCCGTACGGGCTGCAAAACGATGAACTGCTTCCTCTATCCCCTCAGGATATGCCTGACCGTAGATGTAATTATCCTTACGCAGATTATCTTCCGGCCAGCAGCCGTTATTATCCAAAGCGGATAAAAGTTTCCAACGATCAAGTTCCCGTTTGTGATAAGCTCCGTTTTTATCTTTTTCCGTCATCATTCCGAGAGAAGACATCAGCTCAATATCGAAACCAAACCACCACATTCGCAACGGAGCCATATCATGCGTTCCGACAGATGTAAAAGCTGAAACGGGATACTCAGCCGGAGGATTAAAATCTCCCCATCCGGCATCTTTACGCTCTGCCCAAAGGACACTCAAAGCAAAGATATTTTTTTCAGCCAAAGTTTCCAGGAAACCTTCCGGCACATTACCGATACTTTCACCAACAATCTGACATTGATTTCGATAACTTTCAATAGCGACAATGTTCAACATATCCTTGAAGTTATACATCATGTAAGTTCCCTCGTCGCCGGTATCGGGAATCACATAGAGCCGCATTAATCCCATCACATGGTCAATACGCAGTGCTCCGGCTGCCCGCATATTGGCGCGCAGAATCTTGATAAAAGGCTCATAACAGCGTTCTTTTAAAACATATGGATTGAAAGCTCCGAGACACCATTTTTGTCCGGCAGGAAAAAAGGCATCAGGCGGCGCACCGGCACCGACATCTTTAATAAACAGGTCATTATCAGACCAAAGTTCGGCACTATCTTTGCCAACCCCGACAGCTAAATCACGATACAATCCAACTTTGAGCCCCAGTTCTTGAACCTTATTGCTGGCCAGATTAAACTGTCTGTCCGCTTCAAATTGCAAATATTTGAAAAAACGTATTCTGTCAGCATATTCTTCAGAAAACTTACGCACTGCCGCGGAATACGGATTTTGGAACTCATCCTCCCATGCGCGCCAACCGCCCCAAATATAAGTACTTTTTATGTCATACAGCGTTTGGAACAATGCCAGCTTGTGCAAGTCTTCGCCCTCAGCTTCAACATAGGCACGAAAAGCCTGTTGACGTTCACTATGCTTGTCAGCCATAAAACGACCGTATAGTTTTTCCAGTACCGAAATCTTCAGCGGGTAAATCTCGCCATATTGAATTAATTCACTGCTGCGCAACTCGGCAATTTTATCATTAATCGCATTTTTATCTTCCGGCTTAAATTCTGGAACCGCTTCAATATCGATATAAATCGGGTTCAGATAAAGACGGCTGATAGAACAATAAGGACTGGCCTCCTCCGGATAAGTATGCACCAAAACATTTAGCGGGTTAAGTCCGATAATATCAGCCCCGCTGTTGGCGCAGATTTTGATAAAATCAGCCAAATCAGTAAAGTCACCGACACCCCAGTTACGCTCACTGCGCAGAGAATACAGCTGCAGCGCATAGCCCCAGATTTTACCGTCTTTCAAAGCCTGATTTTCATAACAACGCTGCGGTGCTACAGCCAGGGTACTTTTGTAGCTTTTATCTGCAACCGTAAATGTCAGATTGTAATAACCGACAGGTAAATCTCCGGTGACTGCCACCAAAAGCTTGGTGTAAACCGTTCGTCCTATTTGATAGGTTTCGTCCGTCGGGTGGACGTCAAAAGTAACATCTGAACGGATGCCGGTATCTTTATTTTCAACCTGTACGGCAAAAAAACTTTGCGTCTGGTCTGAGGGAATAACCGCATCAAAATGCAGCTTACCTTGTTCAACAACATAAATATTTTCTAAGGTCTGCTGCCAACGACGCTTGTCAAAATCAGCCAGAGATTTTTCCACCTCTCCGCGATTACCGGCTTTATACCCCAAATGTTCGGCGATATAACGGACAACTGCTTCATTGACTTCATAGTTTTTCTTTGCTAATCCGCCATCACTGAATTTGGTAGCGATACCAAGTTTGTCCGCTAATTTTTGCAGCATTTCTTCCATCTTTATGCTCCCTATTTTTTGATTTCAAAGACCAAAACACTCCAAGCAGGAACCTGAATCTCCTGTTCGGCTCCGACTTTGGTTTCATCCTTAAACTTTGATGAACTGTCTAACAACAAATTCCATGTATATTTCCCGGTTATGGCCGGCAGTTTCCATGTCATATCATTATAATTCGCATTAAAAATTGCCAGAACAAAACGGCTGCCGGTATAGACACAATAAGACAAGGCTTTACGGCTGCCGTCGTGCCAATCTTCAGTCGTAAATTCCGTTCCCCGTTCATTATACCACATGATGTCTTTACAATTATTTTTGACGACCTTACCACAGAAAAAATGACGGCGGTTAAAGATGCGCAATTTTTTACGCAGAGCAATTACCCGACGTATAAATTTCACCAATTCTTTATCGTCTTTGGAAATTCCTTCCCAAGTAATCCATGTTAAAACATTATCCTGACAATAGGGATTATTGTTACCGAATTGAGTATGGGCAAATTCATCTCCGGCGACCATCATCGGCGTTCCGAAAGAAAGCAACAGCGTACTGGCTAAAGCTTTCAAACGCTGACGGCGATTTTCCACCACCATCGGGTTATCGGTTTCACCTTCCGCACCGGAGTTCCAACTCCAGTTGCTATCCGTACCGTCACGATTATTTTCGCCGTTGCTCAAATTGTGTTTGCCGTTATAGCTGACCAAATCCTGCAAGCTGAAACCATCATGCGCCGTTACAAAATTAACGCTGGTCCAAATATCACGATTTTGATAATTAAACACATCACTGGACCCGGCCAATCTGCTGGCAAGCTCCGGTGTTTGGAACTGATCGCCTTTCCAAAAGCGGCGAACGGTATCTCGATATTTATCATTCCACTGTGCCCACCCCGGAGGAAAAGCACCGACCTGATAACCGCCGTAACCGACATCCCATGGCTCGGCAATTAATTTAATCTGCCGGGTTTTGGGATCTTGCCCCGTTGCATACAAAAAGCCGCTGTCGAGCTTAAATTCCATATTCTGACGGCAAAGAGAAGTTGCCAAGTCAAAACGAAAGCCATCGACGTGCATTTGCTCTACCCAATAACGTAAAGAATCCATCACCAATGTTAAAACATTTGGATTTTGAACATTAAATGATGCGCCGCAACCGGTGCTGTCGTAATAATAACGTTTATTATCAGGATTAAGCGTGTAATAAGATGCATTATCTATGCCGCGATAGCACAATGTCGGTCCCAGTTGATTACCCTCACCGGTGTGATTATAAACGACGTCCAGAATGACCTCAATGCCTTTGGAATGCAAAGTTTTGACCATTTGCTTGAATTCATCAATTTCATCCGACGCCATATAAGTTTGTTCCGGCGCAAAAAACGTAAAACTTTCATATCCCCAGTAGTTATCTTTGATATAGCCTTTTTTATGGCGGTTACCAAAGAAAGCGTGTATCGGAAGAAATTCTACGGCGGTCACGCCCAGCCATTTCAGATAACTGGTGACACTTTTATCTGCAAAGCCGGCAAAGGTTCCGCGTTTATCATCGGGAATTTGCGGGTGCAATTTGGTAAAACCGCGCAACTGGGTTTCATAAACAATGGTTTCTTCCATCGTATAACGAGGGCGGATTTCATCATCATCCCCCCAGTCAAAAGTATTGCCGACAACAACGGATTTGGGTACATAAGGCGCGCTGTCAAGCTCGGAAAAAGACAAATCCTTATCGGGGCTGTCCCAGTCATAGCCGAAAATGGCCTTATGCCAAATCAGCTTGCCGACCAACTTGCGCCCATAGGGGTCTATCAGTAATTTATTGTGGTTAAAACGATGCCCTTCCTGCGGCTTGTATGGCCCGTAAACGCGATAGCCATAGACTTGTCCCGGCTCAACATCGGAGAGATATATGTGCCAAATGCTGTTATCATTTTCGGTAATGGCATAACGCTCCAGTTCTTGCGAACCGGAAGCGTCAAACAGACAAAGTTCCACCTTTTCGGCATGGGCAGAGAACAAGGCAAAGTTTACGCCCTTCCCGTCATAAGTCGCACCTAACGGATAAGCTTTTCCGGGATTGGATTTGTAACGAGGCATTGTTCTCTCCTTTTAATCTGCCGAAAGGGATTAATCTCTAATCGGTTTCAAAACGATAGTCGACAACGGCGGCAAAATCACTTTTACCGAATAAGGCTTGTTATTCCACTCGCCTGCTTCTGCCGGGAGCAGACCTTCATTTTTCACGCCGCTGCCCCAATAGTTGACATCGTCACTGTTGAAGATTTCCTGGAAGCGGCAACCTTCATTGACACCAATCCGGTAATCATGGCGTACAACAGGCGTAAAGTTAGAAATAACTACCATATAGTCACCCGGATTATGCCCTTTGCGCATATAAGAAATAACGCTGTCATCCGCATTAGAATGGTCTATCCATTCAAAGCCGCGGTAGTCAAAATCTTCCTCATAAAAAGCGGGGTTGCCTTTGTACATCAGGTTCAAATCACGCACACAATTCTGCATCCCCTTATACATCGGATATTCCAATAAATGCCAACGCAGGCTTTCTTCCGAATTCCATTCCCAATCCTGACCGAATTCGCACCCCATGAACAACAGTTTTTTACCCGGATGAGTATACATAAATCCATAATACGCACGGAGGTTAGCAAATTTCTGCCATTCGTCACCCGGCATTTTACCTAACATAGACCCTTTGCCGTGAACAACTTCATCGTGAGAAATCGGCAAAATAAAGTTTTCATTAAAGGCATAGAGTAAACCGAACGTCAGCATTCCATGATGATATTTACGGTGAATCGGCTCATGACTGATATATTTCAGAGTATCATTCATCCACCCCATATTCCATTTATAACCAAAGCCCAAGCCCCCCATTGATGTCGGACGGGAAACCATCGGCCATGCCGTAGATTCTTCCGCGCAGGTTACGCCGCCTTGGCATTGACCGTAAACGAGTTCATTCATCTTACGTAAAAATGCAATGGCTTCAATATTTTCATTACCGCCATAGACATTGGGAATCCACTCACCGTTTTTACGGGAATAATCCAAATACAGCATGGAAGCAACCGCATCTACACGCAGACCGTCAATGTGATATTCTTTCAACCAATACAAGGCACTGGCGCAGAGAAAATTGCAAACTTCCGTACGGCCGTAGTTATAAATTTTTGTGCCCCAGTCAATATGCTCACCTTTGCGCGGATCAGCGTGTTCATAGAGGTGTGTTCCGTCAAATTCAACCAAGCCGTGACCGTCTTTCGGAAAGTGTGCCGGAACCCAATCCATAATAACCGCTATGCCCGCCTGATGGAATTTATCAATCATATAACGAAAATCATCAGGTGTTCCGAAACGGCTGGTCGGTGCAAACATTCCGATAACCTGATACCCCCAAGAGCAGTCAAGCGGGTGTTCCGCCAAAGGCAAAAATTCCACATGGGTAAAGCCCATGTTTACCACATAAGGAACCAGATTGTCGGCCAATTCACGATAGGTCAAAAATTCAGAACCATTTTCACCTTTACGCTTCCATGAACCGAGGTGAACTTCATAGATGGACATCGGTTTGTCAAAAGCATTATACTCTTCACGATACCCCATCCAATTTTGATCCTGCCAATTATAGTGATTTAAATCATAAACGACTGATGCCGTTTTCGGACGGACTTCACTCCAAAATGCCAGAGGATCAGATTTAACCAGAATATAATCTTCCTGAGTTTTGACTTCAAATTTATAAACTTCGCCCTCACTCAATCCGGGGATAAAAATATCCCATACGCCGCAGGTCGGATGCTTGCGCATAACATTAACGCGGC
>CANDEX010000019.1 GCA_947383875.1 uncultured Azospirillum sp.
CTGCGCAGAGAGCCATCATGATGACTGCAGCTGCAAAATTTTTCAAATTTTTCATTGTTGTATTTTTTTTTTTTTTTTTTTTTTACTTAATTGAATTTCCGCAAATTTGCTGTAAGCGGGGTGAAAAATTTGGTCCGGGACAGTCGAGACTGATGAACCTTATATTATATGTTGTCATTACAATGAGAATTTAAGAAAAATAAAAAACTTAATTAAAAAACCTGTTACAGCTTTCAATTATGAATATGTTTTTTCATTCTCGGGGGTAATAATTTTCAATGTAATGGAATAGAATAGTATTTTGTCAATTATGACTATATCACAAAATTGCTTAACAAACAATAAAATTTGCATGAAAAACTTGTTTAATTGGCAGAATTGCTGGCAAATTAAGGCAAATTAAGGAGTCTGGCAAAATAAGTTTCGTGAACGTTGTTCACGGGCTTGAATCCGGCGGTTTGGGGAGGGTTTTATGGTTCATATGTGTCTTGTTTGTCGAAAAGATGACAAAAAATATTGAAGTTTGTCGCAAAATGTGTATACTGATATCAATTTCCAAAATTTATGAGTGAAGCCAAAAATGCAAAAGTTACATCATATCAAAAGCCCTGCTTTGAAAAGGGCTGTTATTGGTTTGGGATTAGTTGCGGCGTTTGGTGCCGGCTATCAGGTTAATGAGGCTAAGTGGCGGCGATTGCAGCGTTCTCAGGCTAAAGAGAATTTTTCTCAAGAAAATATTCAGAATTTGTCTCAACCTTCTTTCAATTTTGCAGAATTTACCCCGGAAGGCGTAAAATTGGCAGATTTGAATGCTATTGACAGTATGACTTTTGTTAATCCCGATTCGGCCAAATTTGCAGCTTATCGGATGGACAATCTGTCTAAGGCCGTGCAACTCAGCGGCAGCCGGAAGGACGATAAAGGGCGCAGATTGGCGGATACGATGAGTTTTCAGGCGATTGAAAAGCAGAAAAATAAATTGATATCCCGGCGGAATGGCGGCGAATATAATGAAGATTATCTGCAAGCGACCAAAGCTTATTATGATTTGGTGTGTTTGGAGGTGTATAAAGCTTCTCGATACGGAGAAAATCAGGATTTATGGCAGAAAAAGGATAGTGAATTGCGTACGATTGCCGCTGTTCAAAAACATTTTATCGGTGTTAAGCTTTCGGTAATGAGAGGTATGAAAAGTCGTTCGGCTTATTCGCAAGAGGAGCTTGAAAAAGATTTTAGGCGGATGAAAATGGCGGAAGCTTTACCTCAGGCTCGGCGGTTGCAAAGAGAAAACAATAAAGCTGTGGCTTATTTGATGTCCGCCAGAGAAGAAGAATTGCGGAATGCTTTTGAGTTAAAAAAAGATTCTTTGCGACAGGCTTTGTATGATGATGCTGAGCATAAAAGGCAGGCCGAGAGAGAACGTCTTATGCGGCCGTTTGAGGTTGACAGCGTCTCTTGGTCATCTCCGTTTCAATTATATCAAACAACGCGCTTATCGAGATAAGCATTATTTTCGGCGGTAATTTTATTTTTTCTCCTGTCTTAAATTTTATCGGCAGATGCTTATATATGCTCAAAACAGGAGAAATTTTATGGAAAATGTGTGGTATGATTTTAAGCAGAGTTTTACGGAGCGGTTGCGAAGCTTAAAAGGAACGCCGTATTCCGTTGCTGCCGGGGTGGCAACAGGGGTGATGATTTCTTTTACACCGTTTATCGGGATGCATACTCTGCTGGCGGTGGTTGTTGCCTGGCTTATCAGAGCAAATGTGTTGGCTGCGGCTTTAGGTACGATTGTGGGAAATCCTTGGACTTTCCCGTTTATTTGGGCGAGCATTTATTATACGGGGCGGGTTTTGCTTGAGGGAAGCGCGGCGGTGGTGACGCCGGTCGGTTTTGAGCAAGTTTTTCATGCGGCGTCTCATGCGTTGATGACGTTTGATTTCTCAGGTTTTTTGAGTGATGTTTGGCCGGTTTTGAAACCGATGATTATCGGTTGTGTGCCTTTTTGTATTGCAGCTTGGATAATTTCATATTATATAGTAAAAAACACTTTAGATAAATTAACCGGAAACTAAGAGGAATATTTTTATGATTGTGGGTGTCGGAAGCGATTTGGCCAGTATTAACCGTATTGAAGAAACTATCAGCATTTTCGGAGACAGATTTTTAAAACGGTCTTTTGCTCCGGTTGAATATGAGGAAATTAAAAAACGTCAGGCTATTTCTCCCAAAGAGTTTGCCTGCACTCTGGCTAAGCGTTTTGCCGCCAAGGAGGCTTTTGCCAAGGCTTTGGGTACCGGTTTTCGTGAAGGCGTGTTTATGAAAGATATTGCCGTTGTGCATCAAAAGTCGGGTAAGCCGCAGCTTAAAATTTATGGTGGTGCTTTGAAACATCTTAAAAAAATTGCAGGTTCCAAAGAGGTTAATTTGCAGGTTTCAATGAGTGATGATTATCCTTGGGCGCAAGCTTTTGTAATTATTGAATTAATCTGATTTTGTTGTTGCTATAACGTAAAAATGTGTTTAGTATGTTGCATGATTGTTTTTGAAAAAGACACGAATGTCCATGTTTTTTTCTAAAATAATGCGTTATCTGACTGATTTGTTTAGAAAAAGAGATTAAGATGGAAGAAGATGAAAGCTTGATGGATACGGTGAAAACGTTGTTTTATGCAATTGTTATCGCTATCCTGATCAGAACCTTTTTGTTTGAACCTTTTAAAATCCCGTCAGGGTCAATGTATCCAACATTATATGTGGGGGATTATTTGTTTGTTTCCAAGTATACTTATGGCTATTCAAAGCATTCGCTGCCGTTTAGTATGCCTCTGTTTGAAGGGCGGATTTGGGCTGATGAGCCTGAGCGCGGGGATGTCGTTGTCTTTAAGTTTCCGCAAGATAATAAGACTGATTATATTAAAAGAGTTATCGGTTTGCCCGGTGATAAAATTAAACTTGAAGACGGTCGTCTCTATGTCAACGGTGAGTTAGTGGAGCGTGCGGAAATTGAAGATTTTGTTATTCGTGACAGCAAAGGTAATGCCGAACGCTATCATCAGTATCTTGAAATGCTTCCCGGTGGTGTGAAACACAAAATTTTGGAAGTTTCAGACAGTGAAAATGAAGATAATGTGCCGGAACTGACTGTTCCTCAGGGATATTATTTTGTGATGGGTGATAATCGGGATCGTTCCGATGACAGTCGTGTTAATGTCGGTTTTGTTCCGTTTGAAAATCTGGTTGGCAAAGCACGCTTCCTCTTCTTCTCTCACAATGAAGACGGTGTTTGGTATAAGCCATGGAGCTGGCCTAAGAAAATACGCTGGGGACGCCTGCTCAATAAAATAAAATGATTAAAATACTTTTAGCGGATGCCTGAAAGGTGCTGTTCGCTGCTTGGGGCTCATGTACTTCTATGTACACTCTGTTTCTGTGTTGCGATACTCACTTCTTCTCATCTCTTGAAGAGTATTTTATGGAAATTAGCTATGGAAAATTTATCAGAATTAGAACATATTCTCAGCTATGAGTTTAAAAACAAGCATTTGTTGCAGCAGGCACTGACGCACAGCAGCCATTCTGCCCGTTTGAGTGAAAACTATGAGAGGCTGGAGTTTTTGGGTGATAGGGTGTTGGGGTTGTCAATCGCCAGTTTGCTGTATCGGATGTTTCCGGGAGAACCCGAAGGCAGTTTGTCTCAGCGGCATACGGGGTTGGTTTGTAAGGAAACAGTTGCAGATGTGGCTAAAACCATATCCCTTGACAAGTTTATGATTGTTGCCAATGAAGAAATTCGTCAAAATGAAAATGTGTTGTGTGATGTTTGTGAAGCTGTCATCGGTGCTATTTTCATGGATGCGGGGTGTGAACAGGCCGTGGCCTTTGTTAATCAACATTGGAAAGAACTGATTGACAAGAATGTTGCTCCGCCGAAAGACAATAAAACGTTGTTGCAGGAAGTTGCTCACAGTCGAGGGCTTGGGAATCCGCTTTACGAGGTTATCGGGCGTTCGGGGAGTGAGCATGAACCGACATTCTTTATGAAAGTATCTTTACCCGGTGTGCCGTCGCAAAAAGGCGAGGGACGAAATAAAAAGTTGGCAGAGCAGTCTGCTGCTGCCGCTATGCTTGATTTTTTGGGGTGTCCGCATGGAACAAAATGCTGAACAATTAACCCGTTGCGGCTTTGTGGCTCTGATTGGGGCTCCTAATGCAGGGAAGTCAACTATTACCAATAATTTTGTGGGGTCAAAAGTATCTATTGTTTCTCCTAAGGTGCAGACAACGCGGACGATGGTGCGCGGTATTGGTGTTTATGGTGACACGCAAATAATTTTTATTGATACGCCCGGAATTTTTAAACCCAAACGCCGGTTGGATCGTGCCATGGTTTCCTCTGCGTGGAGCGGTGTTAAAGATGCAGACATTGTGGTGTTGGTTGTGGATGCCAAGCGGGGGTTTGATGATGAGACACAGTCGATTGTTGCCAAGCTTAATAAGCAGAAAATTGAAGCCGTTTTGGTCTTAAATAAAGTGGATATTATTGCCAAAGAAAAATTGCTGGGCTTAAGTGCGCAGATTAACGCTGCCGGAAATTTTAAAGAAACTTTTATGATTTCTGCGCTAACCGGTCAGAATATCGAAGACTTTTATAAGTATCTGGCAGATAATCTGCCGGTTTCTCCTTGGTATTATCCCGAGGAGCAGATGTCGGATATGCCGCTGAAGCTTTTAGCAGCGGAGATTGTACGGGAAAAGTTGTTTCTTTATTTGCGGCAGGAGCTTCCTTATGAATTGACTGTTGAGCCTGAGCTTTGGGAGCGTCGCGAAGATGGGTCCGTTCGGGCGGAGATGACAATTTATGTCAAACGTGATAATCAGAAAACCATTGTTCTCGGTCGCGGCGGTGAAATGATTAAAAAAATCGGTCAATCTGCCCGTCGGGAAATTGAAACTGAACTTGATGAGCGTGTTCATCTGTTTCTTTTTGTGAAAGTGCGCGAGAACTGGATTGATGATCCGGCACGTTATACGGCGTGGAATCTCGACTTCAACGTATAAAAATGCGTATAATGGTCGATTAGTACAGAAATTTCAAGACAGAAGTGTCCTCATGTACTAAAATGTACATTCCGGTACTTCTGCTCTTATTTCTTACTACTCGACTCATTCTCCGTATTTTATATAGTTCATCTAATGGTGCTACAAGTTAAGCTCATTCTCTAACTTTTTTGCGATTGAGGCTGGTGTGCAAAGATTGCTTCACAGCATAGGGCTTTATCAAAATCAAAACTTAAAAAATGCGTATAATGGTCGATTAGTACAGAAATTTCAAGACAGAAGTGTCCTCATGTACTAAAATGTACATTTCGGTACTTCTGCTTTTATTATAGTTTTTGCATATTTATGTGAAAGTGTTTTTTTAATCCCTCTTTGGAGGGATTTTTGTTATGGTGGTTTTGTCTAGACAGGGTATGGAATTTGTGCTAAAATAAAGGTCTGTTTAATACGTATCTGTATATTATTATGCCTTTTCATAGTGGGTTTTGTCCCGTGGTATAATGATATTTTATATTTTCGGGGCTGTTTTTTGTATGCCTTATTTCTAAATGCAAAAAATTAAAAACTTATATATATGAAAAAGTTAGAAATCGTCTTTGCAAAAACCGTAGCTGAGGCAATTAAATTTGCAGGTCAGGGGTATTGTCCTGTAGAATGCTCTTACGGGGGCGTGTCTGTCGTTGATAATTTGGATATGGATCACCATGGTGTGACAACTGATGGTCGGGATTTATCAAAATTAGAATCAGTGGCAATTCGTGCTTATCGCGATTGTTACGGAAAACGTTACAACGACCCGCGGTTTGTAATTTCGCACATTGATGCCGATTGTACTTTTGCAATTGCTTCCTTGGCTGGTTATATTCCGTCAGCAGCTAATAGGAACAATAAGTTTCTAAAAGGAAAATTGGCTGAGGCTATGGGACGCGATTTTTTGTCTTTGGCTGAGACAATTGCGCTTTTGGATACCGATCCTGTCGGGCTTAATCGTATGGAACTTCCGTTTGGAAAATTGTTGTCTTTATGGCATATGCTATACAGCGGGATAGGTTCTAATGCGGAGCTTGCCGTTCACGGATGGCGTAAACTTATGTTTTCGGATGAGGAAATGTTAGCTCCTTTTTTCGAAGCTGCCGTGAAAGAACAGGAAAGACTTCTGGCAAAAGCCGAAACGGATATGCTTGAGCGCGGTGTGAAAGAGGAAGGTATTCTCGTTATTCGCGGTGCTAATGTATTTGGTTTTGATACATGGTATGGCAAAAAAGATGACAATCTTCGTGCTGCGGCTTCTTGGCGAAATCCGATAGTGATTGCTCTTTATAATGAAGGAAATATCATTATGGGAACGCCTTGTGCGGAGGTTGCCGAAGAAATGTTCGGAGAGAATGGTCTGAAAAATGTTTATGCCAGGCTTAATGAGTTGTATGGACTGACGGATGGCAACGGCTTTGGCGGACATATCGGTATAGGCGGTTCACCAAGAGGCAGAAAGATGACTTATGAAGATGTTCGTAACATTGTTTCGGTCATTGATTATTGCCGGTATTAAGGTGTGAAAGAGGGGCTTTATGCTCCTCTTTCATTTTTTTATAGTTAATTAGTTTGAGGCCGCATGAAAAATATTGAGAAAGGTTTATATCTGGAGGGTGTCATCAATAACAGGCGAGGGAACATGATAAAGGAACTGGCAATATTGATTTTGGGAGCAGCCTTGATGTGGGGCTGCAACTCAACCAAAAAGATTGATGAATATTGCGGTGTTTATGAGGGGACTTTGCCGGCTGCGGATGCACCGGGGATTAAAGCCACGGTCAGTCTGGATAAGGCCTATCATTATACAGAACGTATGATTTTTATTGATAGGGAAAATGCAGATTTTACGGAAAAGGGTTCTTATCTCGTTGATGGAGATATGTTGATGCTTGAAGCGGATGGCGGAGAAAAGACTTATTATCAAATTGAGGAGGGGCAGCTGCGGCTTTTGAATCAGGAAAAAGAACCGATAACAGGGGCTTTGGCTGATTACTATATTTTGAAAAAAGTTTCCGGCTGCAAATAGATATTTCTGCCTAAAATATAAAACCTTCTGTTCAACAGAAGGTTTTTTTGTGTGTTTCAAAAAAAATGGCACGAATGTTGCATAAGTAAAAACAAATGAAAAATTATCCGATTTTATTGGGGAGAATAAACTGATGGATAATACAAAATATGTTGCATTATCGCGCCAAATGGCTTTATGGAAGCAAATGGATATTGTTTCCAATAATATGGCCAATATGAATACCACCGGGTATAAGCAGGATGATGCGATTTTTACCTCTTATATGGTGCGGACACCTGAAGCGACAGGTTTTGGTCGTGTGCCGGTCTATTTTACGATGGATTACGGTCAGTATCAGGATTTTTCCGAAGGTGCTATTGAGCATACCGGAAATACGTTTGATTTGGTTTCTCGCGGTGATAATTTTTTTGCTGTAGAGACGTCTCAGGGGGAAATGTATACCAAAAAAGGCAGCTTTACTTTGGATGCAGGCGGGCAGTTGGTCACTATGGACGGACAGCCGGTTTTGTCTGAAAATAATGAGCCTTTTTTCTTTGCTCCGGGGGAAAAAGATATTTCTATCGCCGCTAATGGTGATGTGACAACAGAAAACGGAACAATCGGGCGTTTGAAACTGGTTAAGTTTGCGGATAATCAAAAACTGAGCAAGGTTTCTGATACATTGTTTGCAAACAATCAGGGAAATGCCATGACTGTCGGTGATGATGATGTGCAGGTTGTGCAGGGGGCTTTGGAGAAGTCCAATGTCAATTCAATTACCGAAATGACCAAAATGATTAAATTGCAGCGTTCATATGAAATTGTTCAAGCTATGATTGATGAAGAACATGAACGTTTGTCAAACACAATTACAGCTTACTCGCAGCTGGCTTAGTATAAAGGGGAGAAACTATGAGATCTTTATCTATCGGTGCAACCGGAATGTTAGCTCAACAGACGAATGTTGACGTTATTTCCAATAATATTGCCAATATGAATACAACAGCGTATACCAAGCGTCGTGCAGAATTTAATGATTTGCTGTATCAGAATATCATTCGTCCCGGAGCGACGTCTTCCGCATCGCAGACAGTTGTTCCGTCCGGTATTCAATTGGGTTTGGGGGTTCGTACCGCTGCGATTTATCGTATTACCGGTGGCACAGGGTTGACGAATACCAACAATTCTCTGGATTTGGCAATACAAGGGCGCGGCTATTTTCAAATTGAATTGCCGGAAGGAAAAGGAACAGCTTATACTCGTGACGGTGCATTTCAGAAAAACGGTGACGGTGTTATCGTGACGCATGACGGTTATGTTGTGCAGCCCGAAATTACTATTCCTGACGATGCAACAGAAGTTTATATTAATAACTCTGGTGAAGTTTGGGTAAAACAGGATGGTGAAACCGATGAAACAAATGTCGGGCAACTGGAATTGGCGACTTTTGTTAATGAAGCCGGTTTGGAAGCGATGGGACAAAATTTATTCTTAGAAACACAAGCTTCCGGGGCTCCGATTGTTGATAATCCCGATGTGGAGGGGTTTGGTTCTTTGTTGCAAGGGTATTTGGAAACATCCAACGTTAATCCTGTTTCAGAAATTACTGAGTTGGTGTCGGCACAGCGTGCTTATGAAATGAATTCGAAGATTATTCAGACTTCTGATCAGATGTTAAATACCATTACGCAGTTAAGATAGTGAAGTGTAAGGTCGTTTTTATGAAAAAAAGGATTATTTACAGTCTGTTCCTCTTAATGTTTATCGTCGGAGAAATCCGGGCGGCTGAAAATGGATTGATGGTGAATGAAAATGAGATATCAGAAGCAATCAAGAAAGAATTTGTGGAGCAAGGGCACTCTGAGGCTGTTGATTTGGAATTTTTTGGTGGGCAGACTGTCTTTCAGATCGAAAATGCTCGACAGGCTAAAATCCTGGTTGAGGGATTAAAGGCAGATGATTTGACCAATAAGTTTTCCTGTCAGGTGGAAATTTTTGCCGATGGGAAAGCTTTTGCGCGGACAACAGTTTCCGGCAAGTTTTATGTGTTGGGTGATGTTTATGTGCCGGCACGGCCGATTGATAAAGGTGAGGTCATTGTTCCCGATATGCTGAAAAAAATCAGTATCCGTATGAACAGGGTTAAGCCGATGTTTGTGACGGATAAGGATAAGTTGGTTAATAAAGAAGCCAAAAGATTTCTCAAAGAAGGCAAAGTTGTCAGTGATAAAGATATCGGTCCTAAAATCCTGATTAAGAAAAATGATTTGATTACCTTGGTATATAAAACCGATAATATGCAGATTACGGTTCGTGGGCAGGCTCGTCAGGATGGTGCCAAAGGTGATAAAATTGAAGTTGAAAATACTAAAAGTAAAAAAATTCTTATCGGTGTGGTGGAAGATGCCGATACCGTAAATATTGATGTCCAATAGAGGGGAGCTATGGTCATGACTAACAAACAACATTTATGCAGAATGGCCGCATTATTGCTGATGGCGACATCGCTTAGCGGCTGTAATACATGGTCTCGATTGACCAATATTGGTAAAGAACCGGATTTGGCACCGATTCAAAATCCGGTAGAAGCTCCCGGATATCAGGCTGTGTCAATGCCAATGCCGGCCAAGCCGGAACAATATGCCGGGGCTAATTCTCTTTGGAAAAAAGGGTCGTCAGGTTTCTTTCAGGACCAGCGGGCAGCTAAAGTCGGAGATATTATAACCGTTAATATTGAAGCATCAGATAACGCCTCCATGAAGAACAAAACCGAACAGTATCGGGATAATAATGAGGATACGGTTAATGTTAATACTTTGGCCGGTTATGAAAAATATGCCAAGGATTATTTGCCGGACTCCGTAGATACAACTGATTTGTTTAATGTGATGTCTAATCATGATGTCAGCGGTGAAGGTAAAATTAATCGCGCAGAGAAAATAAACATGACAATGGCTGCGGTGGTAACTCAGGTTTTGCCTAATGACAATCTGGTGATTGAAGGGACGCAGGAAATCCGTGTCAACTATGAGCTTCGCCAATTAACCGTTCGCGGCATTATCCGTCGGGCAGATATTAAGTCAGACAACACTATTGAATCCAGTAAAATTGCCGAGCTGCGTGTTTCCTATGGCGGGCGAGGTACTGTTTCGGATATGCAAGAGCCTAGGTATGGGCGGCAGTTGATAGATATCTTATCTCCATTCTAAGGGATATCTAGAGCAATTTTACGTTGTCGGAAAAATACTCACGTACTGTGATGTACGCTCCGTTTTTTCCGCAACTAGAAATCACTCTACCTATCTCCTTAGAATGAAGATGTAGAAAAGGGATATCTAGAGCAATTTTACGTTGTCGGAAAAATACTCACGTACTGTGATGTACGCTCCGTTTTTTTCGCAACTAGAAATCACTCTACCTATCTCCTTAGAATGAAGATGTAGAAAAAGGATATCTAGAGCGATTTTACACAGTCGAAAAATGCTCATTCTAAAGGCGCAGAAATGGAGAAAGGATGGTTTTACACTGTCTGAATGCAAATTACGAATCGGGATTCTCCCCAAATTATTCCCGGTTCGGTTCAGAGAGCAAATATATAACGAGGTATTTCTCTCTGCTACATCGAAGGCCTGCCCTTCTCCCCAAATCGGGCGGGCCGGAGATGTATAAAATTGTGGATGGCCGGGGATTATGATTTGATTAGCCGGCGAATAAAACTATATTGAGTGTGAATTAATTAACTTTTGAGGAAGTAAACTATGAGTAATAATGACCAAGTCAGAAATGCTGAAAAAGAAGCTGTTGTTTTGCTGAATCAGGCTATGGCTCTGGCTAAAGCCTCTACCAGCAACAGTGAACATGAAATTATTCAGGCTCTTGACAGCAATTTGAAGCTTTGGGTGGAAATAGAAACATCATTAAAAAGCGCAAAGAATTTGCTTCCCGAAGATATCAAATCCAACTTAATGAAATTGTCAAAGTTTGTAGAGAGAATGATTCTCTGCAAAGGTTTGAAAATGACCAAAACAGATTTTGATTGTCTGGTGAATATCAATATGCAGATTTCAGAAGGTCTGGTTGAGGCCGTTAAAAATAATCTGGCTCGCGAAGAAGCTTTTTCTTTGTTAAAATGTGCGGTAGATTTATCCAATGCCCGTGAAAATAACAGTACCTCAGATTTGGTTAACGCGCTTGATAATAATATGAAGCTTTGGGTTTATATCAAAACACTGGCATCTGATGATAAAAATCCGTTGCCCAAAGAAACCAAAGGCAATTTGATTAAATTGGCAGACTATGTTTCAAGCCGGACTCTTGAAGTCGGAAAAAATGTAGAATGCCTGAATCAAAAAGCCCTTGATTGCATGATTATGACGAATTTGCAGATATCTGAGGGGTTGATGTCAAAGCGCACCGCCTGTTAAAAAAATGTTCTACGGGCGATTAATACAGATTTAGTGAGTTGGCAAAATGCTCATGTACTTCTTTGTATATTCTGCTTTTGCCACTCTAAAATCTTATTACTCGCCTCCTATAACATCTTTTTTCTGCTTAGTTCTGTAAAGCACCGAGAATTTCGGTGCTTTTTTATGCACATTGAAGTTTGAGAGGTTGCAAAACGTCCGGTGAGACCTTATAACTCAAGGTAAACATAGGAGAATAACGGATGATTTTTTCGAAATTTGAGCGGTTGATGGCCAAACGTTATCTGCGTGCCAAGCGTAAGGAAGGTTTTATTTCGGTGATTACCGGTTTTGCATTTACCGGGATTGCTTTGGGTGTGGCAACGTTGATTATTGTTATGTCGGTGATGAACGGTTTTCGCGAGGAATTATTGTCACGAATTTTAGGTATTAACGGTCATATCGGTATTATTTCTTCCGTAGGGATGCCTTTTAACAATTATCAGCAGGCCGTGCAGGATATTGCCGGGTTTGATAATGTGAAGTCCGTTATTCCGATGGTGGAAAATCAGTTGTTGGTGTCAGCCGGAAAAGCAGCCGAGGGGGCTATGGTGCGAGGTATCAGCAAAGATGATTTGCTGAAAAAAGACGTTCTGCGTGATAGTCTCAAAGAGCTTGATTTGGAACAATATGCCGGAAGCAATGTTATTCTCGGAGCGCGGTTGGCGCAGAAAATGGGTATTGTCCCGGGGGATGAAATTACCTTGATTTCTCCAAACGGCAAGGTAACGGCTTTTGGCACTGTGCCGCGGATGAAATCTTATACCGTGTTGGGGACGTTTGAAGTCGGTATGTTTGAATATGACTCCAGTTTTATTTTCATGCCCTTGGAGGCAGCGCAGGTTTATTTCGGTCTGCCCGGAGCCGTGACAAATATTGATGTGACTTTAGATGATGATAAAATGGTTAAACCGGTGAGAAAAGCCATTGAAGAAAGTGTTGGTGCCGGTGCTTATGTTTATGATTGGAAGCAAAGTAATTCGGCCTTTTTTAATGCGATTGATGTTGAACGTAATGTGATGTTTCTGATTCTGACTTTGATTATTCTGGTGGCTGCATTTAATATTATTACCGGGTTGATTATGTTGGTGAAAGATAAAGGACGTGATATTGCCGTGCTGCGTACCATGGGAGCAACTAAGGGGATGATTATGCGCATTTTCTTTATGGATGGTGCGTTTATCGGCGTGGTCGGTACGACTTTGGGGTTTGTTCTCGGTTTGTTGTTCTGCGATAATATTGAGGCTATTCGTCAAGGATTGCAGCGTCTTGTCGGACAGGATTTGTTTTCGGCAGAAATATATTTCCTTTCAAAGCTGCCGGCAAAAGTGGATGCAACAGAAGTTGCAGTGGTTGTTATTATTTCTTTGTTATTGTCATTTTTGGCAACGATTTATCCGGCATATCGTGCGGCTAAATTTGATCCGGTGGAGGCTTTGCGTTATGAATAAAACTATTGTACCGACCTTGGAATTGCGCAATGTTGTCAAAACTTTCAAACAGGGTGAACAAAAGCTTGATGTATTGAAAGGCGTTAATTTAGAGATTATGCCGGGAGAAATTGTCGCTCTGTTAGGTCCTTCGGGATCAGGAAAGTCTACTATGTTGCAGATTGCCGGGTTGCTTGATCGTCCGACAAAGGGGGAGATATATCTTGACGGGCAGAAATGCAGCAAACTGGGTGACGGAATGCGCACGTCTTTACGGAGTGACTATTTGGGGTTTGTTTATCAGTATCATAATTTGTTGGCTGATTTTGATGCAACTGAGAATGTTATGTTGCCGCAGTTGATTGCCGGAGTTAAATATAAGACGGCGCAAGAAAAAGCACAGTGGTTGTTGTCTCGATTAAAGATGGAAAAGCGTTTTAAACATCGGCCGGCAGAATTGTCCGGTGGGGAACAGCAGCGTGTGGCGATTGCTCGCGCATTGGCGAATACGCCAAAGTTATTACTGGCTGATGAACCGACCGGGAATCTTGATCCGCGGACGTCGGATATTGTTTTTGCCGAACTGCTGTCGATTGTTAAGGAAACTGGTTTGTCGGCATTAGTGGCTACTCATAACTTTGAATTGGCTGATCGGATGGATCGTCGGGTTACTTTGGAAGACGGTAAGTTGGTGGATCATCGTAATGAAGCTTTTGCACCAACGGAAGGAGCTAATTTTTATTAACAGAGGAGAGGCTTATGAAATATGTGTTGTGTTTAGTGGGAATCTACGTCGTTCTGTTGAGTGGGGCGGAAGCTAAATATGTTTTTCCGAAAGACCAGCCTGTTAGAAGCCGTTCTGAAGAAATTGCCTCTTATCAAATGAAAGAATATGATGAGGATGGTGACGGGGTTTTATCTCAAGAAGAATTTGAAAAGCGTTTTGATAAGTTGACTCGTGAAGATCGTCGCAATATTCGCCGCAATAAGAAAAACGGCACCTATCTGACACCTGAAGAGCAGTTTAAGGCCATGGATAAAAATGATGACGGCAAAGTTGATGAACGCGAGCGAGCCGAATACATCCGCAAACAGCGCGACAATGGGAATTATTTGTATTAAATTGCGGATAATTTCTTGAAAAAATGCTTGCAATATCCGAATCATAAGTGTATAAAGCTCTTGTTTTGAGTATTTCAGAGCTGATATGGCATGCCTGAATACTTGTAAAGCATCCAAGATGATAACTTTTAGAAAGGAAGCAAAATGCCTAAGTTGAAAACGAAAAGTTCCGCTAAGAAGCGTTTCAGCGTTACCGGAACCGGCAAACTGAAAAGAAACTTTGCTAATAAGAGACACTGCCTTTTCTGCAAAACCCAGAAAATGAAAAGACAAGCGAGAGGTACAACCCTGTTGTCAGAGTCTGATACCGTTATTGTTAAAAAGTTTTTACCGTATTTGTAGGAGGATAATCAGATGTCTCGTGTTAAAAGAGGTGTAACTGCCCGTGCTCGTCACAAAAAAGTTTTGGCTATGGCCAAAGGTTATCGTGGTCGTTCTAAAAACGTTTTCCGCGTAGCCGTTGAAAAAGTTGAAAAAGGTTTACAGTACGCTTACCGCGACCGTAAAGCCAAGAAAAGAAGTTTCCGCGCTTTGTGGATTCAAAGAATTAATGCAGCAACCCGTCTGCATGACATGACTTATTCTCGATTTATCAGCGGGCTTAACAAAGCCGGCATTGAACTCGACCGAAAAGTCCTTGCTGATATTGCTTTGAAAGAGCCCGCTAATTTTGCTAAGCTCGTCGAAGCAGCGCAAAATGCCTTAAGCAAGTAATTTCTAGCATTTGGCAATTACATTATACAAAGAGTTGACTGGAGGTTTCGGTTGACTCTTTTGTATTTTAAATACTGTCGTCTGCCGCGGCAAGTTCAAGTATCAAGTTAAGATTTTATGGTGAAGAAAATGGGAAAATATAAAAACATAGATGATGTGTCGACTGAGGCTCTGGAAAAAATTAAAGCTGCAACAAGCAGTGCTGCCTTGGAAGATGTGCGGATTGCTTTTCTGGGTAAAAACGGCAGTTTTACGGCTTTGACTAAAATGCTTGCAACTTTACCGGTTGAAGAGAAAAAAGTTTTTGGTCAGGAAGTTAATGTGGCTAAAACAAAAATCGAATCAGAACTGGCCGCCGCTAAGGAGGCTTTGGCGCGTAAGGAATTGGATGAGCAGCTGCGTCGGGAAACCATTGATGTCACCAAACCGATACGTCCTGAACAGCAAGGGCGTATTCATCCGGTCAGCAAGATTTATGAAGAAGTTGTCGCTATCTTCGGACAGATGGGATTTGAGGTTGCCGAAGGACCGGATATTGAAGATCAGTTTCATAATTTTAATGCGTTGAACACACCGGCGAACCATCCGGCGCGTCAGATGCAAGATACGTTCTATGTTTCAAATCCTGACAGTCATGATTTTGACGATAGTTATGTCGTTAGAACACAGACATCATCTGTGCAAATCAGAACCATGGAAAACAAACGTCCGCCCATCCGGATTATTGCGCCGGGGCGTACTTATCGTTCGGATTATGATGCAACTCATACGCCGATGTTTCATCAGGTTGAAGGGTTGGTTATTGACAAGAATATTACAATGGCGCACCTCAAAGGCTGTTTGTATGATTTTGTGAAAGCCTTTTTTGAACTGGATGAATTGCCTGTTCGTTATCGTCCGTCTTATTTCCCGTTTACGGAGCCTTCAGCGGAAATGGATATCGGTTGTTTGAAAACCAAAACCGAGCTGAAAATCGGTGCCGGCGATGATTGGTTGGAAATTTTAGGCTGTGGTATGGTGCACCCGAATGTTTTACGAGCCGGAGGGATTGATCCTGATGAATATCAGGGGTTTGCTTTCGGTGTCGGTATGGACAGATTGGCGATGCTTAAATATGGTATTCCGGATTTGCGCACGTTTTTTGAGTCAGATGTCAGATGGTTAAAGCATTATGGTTTTGTTCCCTTAGATGAATCATCAATGACAGGTGGTTTGAGTAATAACGGCGGTGCGCAGAGATAGGAGAAGCAGAGATGAAATTTACATTATCTTGGTTAAAAGAACATTTGGACACTTCGGCAACGATTGATGAAATAGCCGAAACTCTTACAAAAATCGGCCTCGAAGTTGAGGAAGTTTTTAATCCTGCCGCCAACTTAAAAGACTTTGTTACAGCAAAGGTTGAAAGTTGTGAGATGCATCCGGATTCCGATCATTTACATTTACTGGCGGTTAATGATGGTAAACAGACTTTGCAAGTTGTTTGTGGGGCTCCGAATGTTAAGAAAGATATGGTTGGTATTTTTGCTCCCGTTGGTGCGGTTATTCCTTGTTATAATGAGGTGCTGAAGGTTGGTAAAATCCGCGGCGTGGAAAGTTTCGGGATGATGTGCTCGGAAAAAGAGTTGGGCATCGGTGAGGATCACCATGGTATTATTGAACTGCCGACAGATACTCCGATTGGTGTTTCGGCAGCTGAGGTTTTGCCGATTGATCCGGTCATTGAAATTGCGATTACGCCGAATCGTGCCGAGTGTTTGGGGGTACGAGGCGTGGCACGAGATTTGGCAGCCGCCGGACTTGGAGCTCTTAAACCTTTAAATATCCGTAAGATTGACGGCACCTTCCAAAGCCCGATTAAAGTTAAAGTTGAAGATTTTAACGCTTGCCCAACGTATGTCGGACGTTATATCCGCAATGTTAATAATAAGGCAGAAACACCTAAATGGATGAAAGATCGATTGACAGCTGTCGGTTTGCGTTCAATTTCTCCGTTAGTAGATATTACCAACTATATCAATTATGATATGGCGCGTCCGTTGCATGTTTTTGATGCTGATAAGCTTAAAGGCGATGTCACTGTGCGTATGGCCAAAGACGGTGAAAAATTTGTCTCTTTGGAAGAAAAAGAATATGCTTTGGATTGCAAATCTTTAGGGATTTGTGATGATGAGGGCGTGCAATGTTTAGGCGGTATTATGGGCGGTGCTGAAAAAGGTTGTACAGCAGAGACTAAAAACGTCTTTCTTGAATGCGCATTGTTTGTTCCTGAATGTATTGCCCGTACTGGACGGCATTTCCAGATTGATTCCGACTCTCGTTATCGTTATGAGCGTTGGGTTGATCCCAAATCAAATGTTTTAGGTTCTGACTATGCTGCCCAGCTTATTACTGAAATTTGTGGCGGTGAGGTCAGTGAAATGATGGTTGAGGGCGCAGAGAATTGCGCTGAGCGTGTGGCTTATTTGCGTCCGTCACGGATGAAAGATTTTGTTGGTTTGGAAATCCATACAGATCAGATAATTGATATTTTAAATAAGCTAGGGTTTAAAACTTCTGTTGAAGCTGATGGTCGGATTAAAGCCGTTTCCCCGACTTGGCGCGGAGATATTGAAGGAGAGCACGATTTGGTAGAAGAAGTTGTGCGGATGGTTGGGCTGGATAATATTCCGGCGGAATCTCTGCCGCATGATAAATTGCCGAAACAAACGTTATCTCCTGCACAGCAGCGCGTGGTGACGGTTAAGCATGAATTGGCAGGCAGAGGAATGTTGGAAACCGTTACTTGGAGTTTTACAGACAGTAAATTGGCTGAAGATTATCGTCGTTCTGATGATGTTGTTTTGCTGATGAATCCGATTTCAGCGGAACTTGACGAGATGCGCCCATCGGTTTTGCCTAATTTGTTAATGGGGGCAAAGAATAATATTGCTCGTGGTTATGGTAATGTGGCTTTATTTGAGGTTGGCCCGGAATTTCATGGTCGCAAGCCGGGACAGCAAACTCTGGTTGCTGCCGGTGTGCGGGTTGGAATGACTTCTAAAAAACATTGGGCCGGAGAAGCCAGAGCTTATGATGTGTTTGATGTTAAGGCGGATGCTTTGGCTGCAATTGCCGCAGCAAACGGCCCATTTGAAAATGCACAAATCACAATGGATGCTCCTGCTTATTATCATCCGGGACGCAGCGGTGTGTTGCGGTTGGGTAAAAATGTGTTGGCTTATTTTGGCGAACTTCATCCCAGTGTGGCTAAAAAAGCCGGTTTGAAACAGCGTGTTTATGCTTTTGAGGTCTATCTGGATAATATTCCTTTGCCGCGTGACAGCCAGGGTAAAGCGCGTAAGAAATTGCAGTTGCACTCTTTGCAGCCGGTCGAAAAAGATTTGGCTTTTCTGGTAGATAAAAAAGTTAAAGCAATAGATGTGATTACTGCGGCTAAGAATGCTGATCGCAATGTAATTACAGATGTCAGAGTATTTGACGTTTATGGCGAAGATACTGACGGTGATAAGAAGTCTATTGCGATTTCGGTAACTTTCCAGCCGGTTGAAAAAACATTCAGCGATCAGGAATTGGAAGTTCTGATGAAAAAAGTTGAAAAATCTGTTACGGATAAAACCGGCGGCAGTTTGCGTCAGTAAGTTTTTGGGTAGTCTAAAACCCCGCCATTAGGCGGGGTTTTTTTAGCCAAAAATAAAAGGTATGGTAATATTTATTTGACAAACAATGAAAATAATGCTACTCTGTATAAAGACAAGGTTCAGTTATACAGAGGTGTATTATGAGAAAAGTTCTGACGATAAGCATATCGGCGCTGTTGACGGGCTTAGGTTCCCAAGCGGCGTATTCAACACTGATAACCACGAATGAGAATGTTTCCCATCAATACACGCACCTCACAGAAACATATCAAAGCCAAACCTTTGAATCGTTGTCTCAGGCTGTTCTTTTTTCGGAGCAGCCTGCCTTAAACGCTTCATATAAACTTGCGGCGGTGCATTTTATTACTGATAATGGAGAGGTAATTTTTTTAGGGCAAACAGAATTCAAAGATGAAACAATTATCCGCTGTCAAAGTCTGGGGTATACCTTAACCTCTTGTGGCAGTGGTTCCCCTAAGGAGGTTTGCCCGTATAATTCATCGTATTTCAAATCCTGTTGTTCGGCGGATTATAAATATGATGCGGATGATTGTGTTTTTCCTCTGACCAAAAGCACAGACACTTGTGGTGGCAAATACAGTTGTTACTGCGATACGGCTTTATATCCAGTGACTGGTTGTACATCTCCGCAAATACCTCAAAGCGGCAGCGGGTCAAGCTGTGTCTTTGGCGGAAAGACGTACTATGCCGGTTGTGCTTGTCCTGACAGTTATATCGAAACCTGTTCCGGAAATAATTTACAGGGAAAAGGGAGCGGCTGTTCTCAAAACGGAGAAACCAGATATATGTCCTGCGAATGTAAATCCGGTTACAATTTGACTTGTACGGGGGAAGGAAGCTCGCCGCTCAACCCGACAGATTATTGCTTGTTGAACGGAATTAAATATTACAATACCTGTAAGGTTTGTGAGAAGCGGTGCCAGGTTGCGGAAGAGGATAAGTTGCCCAATATTATTTATGAGTATGAAGAGTGTTCTCAAAAATATTGTGATATTGGTTGTGCTGTTGGTTATGTCGATTGGTGTGTAAAGCCGGAGATTGATTGTGTGAAGTTAGGTTATGTAAAGACGGTCAATGAATGTCTTAACGGCTATCTGAAGTGTCCATATAATTCTACCGCGGTGTTTTGTGAAGATTAGGGAGAATATCAATGAAAAGATTAAGTTTATTACTGATGATTGGTACAATTATTTCTCCTTGTTTTGTGATGGCTGAGGATTGTCAAACAGTTTCTGATTGTGCCAGTTTAGGATTTACTGTGGATGCATCCAAATGCACGGGTAGTGCTCTTAAGTGTCCATGGGATATAACAAAGGCTGCGTGTGATGATTCCGTAAAAACGCCTTTGCCGATATTATACGGAGATGGTACGGTAGCGGCTAAAATAATTAAAGATAAAACGCCGATTGGGGTTGTTTTTGATGAAACTAACAGACTTGCATTTGCTCTGACGGAAGTAATTAAAGGCTATAAAAGGTTGATGAATAAGGAGTATGATATACCGGAATTAACGAATTGTCCTGTAGAGGAATTCAATATTTGTGATGTGGATGGGCGTGCTAACACAACAATCTTACTCAATTGCGGTGACAATTGCGGAGGTACGCCGGCTGCAACACTGGTAAATGATTATCAACCAGCTGGTTGCACCAAGGATTTTTGTAAAAAGACAAATTGGTTTTTGCCCAGTATGAGAGATTTCTTAAATATCCATTCTGTAAAATTTCATATGGATGAGACATTGACATTGTTAAAAAGTTATGGAGCGACCACTATGGGCATGCGGTGGTATGTCTCTTCCAACGAGGCAATTCCTGAGTCTGGATATGGGGTAGGGCGGGCTTACGGAATAGGTGGAATGGATGCAACTAAAGGTGTAGATACGGCGTTCAAGGCTCGAGATTCTTATTATATACGTCCTGCGGTGAAATATTAGTATCAAAGGAGAATGAAGATGCGAAATTATAAATGCAGTATGATTTTTTTCGGAATTTTATTTCTTCTTGGAGGGGAAACTGTAAACGGAAGTGTTTTTGCGCAGGAACAGTCTGGGTATAATTCACTTCTGGATAAAGGAAATTTGACTACAAAGCCAATTTATACGGTTAATGGTTGGGATGGAGTATCTCCGGTGGTTTTTGATGATGAAATTTTGCAATCGCATTGCCTTCCTGTGTTAGATTGTGCATCGTTAGGATATACGATGTCTGTAGCTGACTGTCAGGGAAAAGTGACGGCAAAATGTCCAACAGGAGATGAAGTGTTTTGTAAAGGGGAGATACGTCATCCGGAATTACCAATTTTGTATGGTGATGGTACAGTCAGTATGAAGATTATCTCCGGTAAGACGCCTATTGGTATTGTTTTTGATGAAATTAATAAATTGGCGATAGCATTGACTGATGTTGATGGAAAAGGAAAACCTAATATTGTGAGTATCAATTGGTCGGATCAAGAATGCAATACTCCGGATTTAGAGCTTTGTGATAATATTACAGAGGGAACAAATATCGATTCAAGTGTGGAGAATTGTGAACCGGATGGTCGTCAGAATACGACAGCTATTTTATCAAGTCCGTGTGATGGTTTGACAGTTTCAGCGGCGATGGCCTGTGATAAATATCAACCAACAGGATGCAGGCAGGTTTTTTGTATGAAAACTAAATGGTTTTTGCCGAGTATGCGTGATTTACAGAATATGTATATAAAGCGAAAATCAATAGATGCCACCCTTAAACTTTTGAGTAATTTGGGTGCGACAACAATAGGAAGCAAATGGTATTGGTCTTCTAATGAAGCATCTTCTCAATATGAAGCCAATCATGTTTGGCATTATTTAATGTATAGTGGCAAAAGGGAAAAAAGTTATAAAGGAGCATATAGCTTTAGCTATGTTAGACCAGTTGTCCATTATGGCGGAGCATAGTTTTCCTTGTCGATTTAATGTTATAAGGCCTCTTATGAGGTGCAAACCTATTCTTTCAGCTTTTTTCGATTAGCGTAGGAAATGAGCGGGGAGAGGCATTTTTCTCTTTCGGTGGTTGCGGCGTCGCCAAACAGGGCGGCGCCTCTTTTGCCGGACAGCGCGTTATTGAGGACGGTTTTAAACATAATGTGATTAATATGTCCTAAGTTGGCAGAGGTACTGTTTTGCAGGCGGTGTCCGTCACGCCATTCTTTTTGGCGAGGGTCTATGCTTTTTTTTGCGGCTGCGACGTTTTTATTTAATGTAATTTGTCCCATAAGGGGATTTTTATCTTTTAATTTATCAACCAGCAAGCCTTCTTTGTTGAATTGGAATGGTGTTTCCGGCATGGGGCTGGCAATAATATAATCTCCGGCTGCCGTTTCGGTGATTTTGCTGTCTACGTTTTTTAGATCTTCTTTAGTGACACAAATCTGTGGATATAAGTCAGGAAAATTAGTCATCAATACATGTTCAGGGTTGTCGATGCTTTTGACATCATTTGACATGAAGTAGACACCGGTGTAATCCGGATTTTTTTCCAGTGGTGCCATGGCGTAACTGATGAGCATAACATTTTTCATGGCTTGAGTAACTGTTTCCGGCTCGTAAATTTGTTCCGCCAGATTTTTGAAGGCTTTCAGGCAGCGGTGTGCGTCTGCCGAAGAGGCGCAATAGCCGATAATATGAAGATTTTTCATGTTTTCAATAAAATCTTTATCGGGGTAGCGGCTGCCGGAAATGATTTCATGATCTTCATTATATTGTAAATTTTTGCCGAGAAAATTACTCCAATGTTCTTGAGCAAAGCTCATATCGGCTTCGTTAAATTCTTCCGGGTAGCGCAGAGAGGTGAGAATGTTGGCAACGGCAACTTCTTCCGGATAGCTGGTCGGCATATGAATAAAAAAGGTTTTCATCTCTTCATGTTTGCTGCCGGAAAAGATATCCTGCATATCATGGCGGAAAACCTTTTTGGCAAGTGTCTCATTGGGCGGACAGCGATTGGGATCAAAAATATATAAAGCCGGAGCGGTGGGTTTGGCTGGTATCTTTGACGGAAGCAAATTGACATTCCCTAGCGTATCTTGAAAACGGACTTTCCAAGTGGTGTAGTCGTAAACGTCAGACAGTTGTTGAACACGGCGACCTTTGAGGCGATGATAACGGCTGCGGGAGATTAAATATTGTGCGGAGCTGTCAAATAAGCTGATTAAGTCTTTATCGCGGCTGAATTCAGTGGTAACATTAGGCAGTTTGTGGATATTACGCACCATGTAAAAGCGCAAGCTTGAACAGAATTGCGCTAATTTTTTTTCGGCGATGTAGTGGTGAGAGGTATCGACTGTTTGTTGTCCGCAGCGTTTCAGAAAGAGGTTAAATCTTTCGATAAATTTACTTTCCAATGGTGTTTTATTTATGGTTTCTTTATCACCATAGAATGTAGATTGGTTAAGAACCTCTTCGTGAAATTTGTCATAGAATAATTTAGCAAACGGATTATTCAGCACTAGTATTGCTCCTCTAGAAATGCTTATTTGTCTATTAATAGCACACAAAAGGAGCTTTGTCTATCAATAATAATCGTGTTTTTGTCTAATCCTTGCCGATGATGCTAATTTTTTCATCAATGATTTTTTTATCAAATGTATGAGGGCGGTGGCCTTTAACGCCGTGAATGATTTTTTTCTCGACCTCGCTGCGAACGACTTCACCGCTCTCGTCCGGCAGGGTTAATGCGTGGTTCCATTGGAAACGTGCTTCGTTTTTGCGTCCGCCCAGCCAGTAGGCATCACCCAAATGGTCGTTAATCAGAGCGTTTGCCGGTTCTAGTTCTGCCGCTTTTTCCAGATATTTTATGGCCTGGTTATACATACCGA
>CANDEX010000020.1 GCA_947383875.1 uncultured Azospirillum sp.
ATGAGAGGTGTTTTTTTCTTAGTCTAATCACTATAGATACTTGGATGAAGATAATTGGAAATTGCTTTTGCTCAATGGGCGCACCCGGCATTCGGGAATGCTGCTTGTTATTCTACCTCTTGACATTAGAAAAAAATTGTGTACATTATTAGACGAAAATTTATAATTTATCTATTATTCACCATTAAATTTTTTTTCATATGAAAAATTTACAAAAATTGCAGGAAGTAGCAGAAGTGCTTGCCGCTTTGGATTTGAAGTCATCTTTTCCCGAAGCCTTGGAAGTTATAAGAGACAAAATGCTCGAACTTGAAGAGCTTCCGCTGACAGTAGTTTACGCTTTGCCGCAGCAAGGTGGTTCACCTTTACTGTGTGAGACCAAAACTTTTTGTCCCAGTTTGCCTTGTTTGGCTGTTCGTCTCGGGCAATATTGTCTGGATTGCACCGTCAACTGGAAGACCGGTTGGGAAAAAGAGCTGGCTGCCAGGCGTGAAGACAAAGATGCTCCGATGTGGCAGTTGCCGTCGTTGGCTGTTTTGACACATCTCAGCAAAAAGGTGGCCGATGTCAATAAGGTTCTGGAGAAGTTCGGGCTGCATCTGTTGCACCGCGGCTGGTATCGTTCCTGTGAAAAATATGAGAACGGCGAAACAAAAGTGTTTAATATCATCACCGGAAAGGTTGCTCCGGAATCGGAAGTCAGACGGTATGATATATGCGCCAGACTCTGCTATTTTGCGGAGAGTAAATGAGAAAAAAGGGCTGGATTTTATAATCCGGCTCTTTTTTTGTCAGTCGTGGGGCAGGGTTTTGTTGTTGGCCTGGTAAATATAAGAAATGATTTCGGCGACAGCGGCAAAAGCTTCTAACGGAATTTCACTGTCAATGTCTACAGCTTTTAATATTTGTATTAAATCGGCATCCTGACGAATCTCAATACCTTCATCAATTGCTATTTGTATAATCTTTTCAGCTATTTGTCCTTGTCCTTTGGCTAAGACGTGCGGTGCGTTATGTTGTGACGGCTCATAGCCAAGTGCCACCGCATAAGCTGGGGATAACCCGTTGTCGGCGTTGTTATTCTGAGGGGTTCTGTTATTATCAGTTTCAGACATATGCAATCCTTACAAATGATTTATTATTGTAAGCGTCCGATACGGGAATTGCAATGCTTTTATTTGGCATATTTATTGCATCTGTTTGGTTATGTTGGGGAACGTAACCTTTTAAAATGGGGAGGTTTATCGATGGATTTAAATAATCTGTCACTTTTTAGTATGGCAAACACGCAAATGGCTTATCTGACAAAACGTCAGCAGGTCTTGGCGACAAATATTGCCAATGCCAATACTCCCGATTATCTGCCTCAGGATGTAGAAAAACCTAGTTTTGCCAATGTTTTACGGACTTCTTCCGTTAAAATGGCTGTGACCAATGAGAAACATCTTCGCGGTTTGCCTTCTCAACACAGTCAGTTCAGAGTATTTACGCCTAAGCCTGATACGGCTTTAACTATTGATGGTAATGGTGTGGTGTTGGAAGATCAATTAAATGAAGCAAGCAAAACTAAAAGTGATTATAACCGGATGTTGACGATTTACGGCAAATATAAGACGATGCTGCAAACCGCTAACACCAAGATTAATGTGTAAAGGAACGTAGATGGCGGGGAATTTGTCCGTTAGTGCTGATATTGCCGTTTCAGGAATGAAAGCTCAGTCTCAACGATTGAGAATCATTTCTGAGAATATGGCTAATGCCGATTCGGTCGGAACACGTCCCGGAGAGGCTCCTTATAGACGTCAGGTTGTGACGTTTCAGGATTATATTGATAAAGAAACCGGTGCCAGAATGGTGAAAGTGGCAAAAGTTGTGCCGGATAATTCTCAGTTTCCGCTTAAATATGATCCGAAAAACCCGTTGGCTGATGCTCGTGGTTATGTGGCTCAGCCCAATGTTAATCCGTTGATTGAAATGATGGATATGAAAGAAGCGCAACGTTCATATGATGCTAATTTAAATATGATGCAGACAGCACGGGATATGAATGCCAAGGTTTTGGATTTGTTAAAATAATGGGGATGAATTGTGACTAGCAGTATTTCTAATGCATTAAATGCTTATCAGCAGGCTCTCACTCGTATAGGTGCGAAACTGCCAGCGGAGGAAAACGCTCCGATATCTTCCGGACAATCAGATTTTCAGGAAATGGTTACCTCTGCGATGACTAATGCCGTTGATCTTGGTAAGAAAGCCGAGGCCGTTTCTCTTCAAGGTATTGCCGGAAAAGCCGATATTCAAGACGTGGTTCTTGCTGTATCAAATGCCGAGATGGCTTTGGAGACGGTTGTTGCAGTCAGAGATACTGCGATTAAGGCTTATAAAGAAATTATGCAGATGCCCGTCTAGATAAAATTTGTATAACGGTCTGCTAATACAGATTTAGCGGGTTGAGAAAATGCTCATGTACTATTATGTACACTCCGCTTTTCTCACCCTAAAATCTTATTATCAGACTCGTTCTCCAAATTTTATGTTTCATTTAATGTCGAAAAAAAATTATCGGTGCATCAAGCTCATTCTATGACTTTTATAGTGAAATAGTTCTGCTGCTTCCGCTTTTTTCTTATTTGTTTACCTTGTTATTTAAGTTTCAGTTTTTTGTATTTTGATATCCCAATTTTTTTGTTTAATATTTAAAAGTGTTGAATAGTGCAAAAAAGTCTTGATTAATTGTTTTACTTGGGTTAAATCATTCTTGTTTTTGTTATTTGTGCGGCCGTGGCGAAATTGGTAGACGCGTAACGTTGAGGTCGTTATGAGCTAAGCTCATGGAAGTTCAAGTCTTCTCGGCCGCACCAAACCTAAGCTGGATTAGAGCTTGGGGCTTGAGAGGAGTAAAGATGTGTTTTGGCACAGAAGACTATTCCCTCAAAGATGTAACGCTCACTGCGGTCACTGTCGTTGACCTGGTTCGCTAACATCTCAAGGATTGTTTCATAAAAACTCAACATCGGTTGACTTTTTATTCACAATTCTCGGCCGCACCAAACCTAAGCTGGATTAGAGCTTGGGGCTTGAGAGGAGTAAAGATGTGTTTTGGCACAGAAGACTATTCCCTCAAAGATGTAACGCTCACTGCGGTCACTGTCGTTGACCTGGTTCGCTAACATCTCAAGGATTGTTTCATAAAAACTCAACATCGGTTGACTTTTTATTCACAATTCTCGGCCGCACCAAACCTAAGCTGGATTAGAGCTTGACCAACTGCACGGTGGTAGCGATAAATGGTTTTGGAGAAAGAATTTATGATAACAAGAGCAGACAAGTTTATTAAATCCGTTAAGGATTTATTTTTTTATTGAGAAACAATTAGGGAATTATGCCATAGGCTTATAACTTTCAGCGTAAACTGATTTTTGATAAGGGAGGGGGATGTGAAAAAAAATATTAAGAAGCATAAACCGAACTCCCGGTTCAAAAATAAACATCATTCCCAGCAACAGTTTAATCAGCAGCAATTTTTAGGTATTGGCCCGAAGATTATTAATTCTATTCTCATCGGATTGAATGAGAAGGATTATATTCATGTACGCAAGATCGTCGATGGTTTGGATGAATATGAACTGGCCAGCCTGATTGAGAATCTGGGGTTGCATGATCGGCAAAAGCTGGTTGAAGTATTGGGTGATCGGATTAATCCCGATGTTTTTCCCGAATTAAATGAAGTTGTTCAAGAGCAAATTATTGATTCTATGGATGAAAATCAAATCGTCCATATCGTCAATGAACTGAATTCTGATGAAGCGGTTGAAATTCTGGAACATATGGATGATGATGAGCAAAAGAGCATTATCAGCCAGTTGTCGCCGGAGTTAAAATATCAGGTTCAATCTTCTTTAAGTTATCCGGAAGACTCTGCGGGCCGTATTATGGTTCGTGAGTTTGTCAGTATGCCCGATAATTGGACGGTTAAGGAAGCCAAGCAATATTTGTTGAGTGATGAGAAACTGCCGGAAGAGTTTTATACGATTTTTCTGACCGATGAGAAAATGCGGCCGACTGGGGAAATTGCTCTTGATAAGTTGTTGCGTGCCAAGGCTGCTGAAAAATTGAGCGATATTATGGACGGCGAAATTGTGCCGTTAAGTGTTGATACCGACCAAGAAGAAGTGGCACATATGTTTCGTGAATATGGTTGGATGTCTGCAGAAGTGGTTGATGCCAAAGGGCGGCTTATCGGTGTGATTAATATTGACGATGTTGTTGATATTATTCATGAAGAAGTGTCTGAAGATATTATGCTGTTGTCCGGTGCCGAAGAGGGAGATGTTTATAAATCTCCGGTCAGTATTTTTAAATCGCGGTCGGTGTGGTTGATTACCAATTTATTTGCAACGATTTTGGCATCTTCGGTAGTGAAAGGCTTTCAAGATATGATTGCGCAATTATCGTTATTGGCCGTTTTAATGCCGATAGTGGCTTCAATGGGCGGAACAACAGGCAATCAAACTTTAGCGGTAGCGGTCAGAGCTTTAGCGACCAAAGAGTTGACCTCTTGCAATACTTTGCGGACGATTTTTAAGGAATTTTTGGTCGGATTAATGAACGGTTTGTTGTTTGCTGTATTAATTGCGGCAATTACTTGGTTTTTGTTTCGTGATGAAAAGATATGTTTGATTATTGCTTTGGCAATGTTGTGTAATTTAACATTAGCTAGTTTGGCCGGCATCCTTATTCCGTTGATTTTGAATAAGTTTAAGGCTGATCCGGCAATTTCTTCCGGCGTGTTTTTGATTGCTTTGACTGATTCTGGCGGATATTTTGTGTTTTTAGGCTTAGCCAAGCTGTTGTTATTCTAAAATATCTGTTTATTTCTTATTTCAACGCTTTGTTTATTTTAAATATCGCTCTATAATGTCAGGCAGATTGGGCTATTATAAGGAGTTAGACTTTGTTGTTAGGGTTAATTACCGCCGCTATTGTTTTGGTGTTGGATCAAGCCAGTAAATATTGGATTTTGAATGACGTTCTGGATGATAAGGCTATGATTATCTTTACGCCGTTTTTTTCACTGGTCAGAGCGTGGAATACCGGTGTCAGCTTTTCGATGTTTAATAATTGGGGGATGAGCGGCGTTGTTATCTTATCCTTGGTCGCATTTACTATAATTGCCTTTTTAATCAATTGGTTACGAAAGGAACCTTCTAAAACAGTTCAAGTTTCCTTAGGGTTTATTATTGGCGGAGCACTCGGAAATGTTATTGATCGTGTACGATTAGGTGCCGTGTTTGATTTTCTTGATTTCAGCATCGGTGAATATCATTGGCCGGCATTTAATGTTGCGGACAGTTTTATTTGTGTCGGTGCAATTATGGTTATTATGCACGGGATGCTGGATAAAAAGCAGCCGGAAGCTTGAGTTGTTAATATAAAGGAAGATAAAATGAAAAAAGTAACATCTGTCGCGGTATTGGTTTTGATGAGCTCTGTTTTACAGGCTTGCAGTAATGTAAAGGAAACTTTGGGTATTGAGACTTCTGCTCCCAATGAGTTTTTGGTATCTACTCGGGCACCGTTGACTTTGCCGCCGGAATTTGATTTGCGGCCGGTTGCCGACAGTGGTGATTTAAGCCCTGCGATTGTCGGGCAGGCGAGTGAATTTACTCCCGGTGAGCAGGCTCTTTTATCTAAACTGCGTTAATTTTTTTGCAGGAATGTCGATTTTTGCGATACAGATTTAAAATATTTATCTTAGGATTGCTTTTGGTGACTTGTGGCGGGAGTTTTTCGTCGCAGGCTGCGGTTTTTGGTGTGTCTGAGTTTCGTTTAGATAATGGAATGCAGGTGTTGGTTATTCCCAATCATAAAGCACCGGTCGTTAAGCATATGGTTTGGTATAAAGCCGGTAGTGTTGATGAACCGCACGGTCGGAGCGGAACGGCACATTTGCTGGAGCATTTGATGTTTCGCGGTACACGAAATATTAAAGATGGGCAGTTTAACGATATTGTCAGCCGCAACGGCGGCGAAAGCAATGCTTTTACCAGCTTGGATTATACAGCTTATCATCAGTTTTTGGATATCAGTCGATTGGAATTGGCTATGTATCTGGAAGCGGATAGAATGCAGAATCTGAAAATTACTCCTGAATCCTTTGCAAAGGAGAGGGATATTGTTTATCAGGAACGCCGGCAGGTTGTGGACAATAATCCTTTATCGTATTTTGGAGAAAGTTTGCGCAAATTGTTGTGGCAAAATCATCCTTATGGATTGTCCGTCGGAGGAATGCCAGAGGATATTATGGCTATCACTCAGGACGATGTTGAGACATTTTATCAAGATTTTTATGCTCCGAATAATGCAATTTTGGTTTTAGCTGGGGATATTGATGTTGCGACGGCCAAAGATTTGGCTGAAAAATATTATGGTGTGCTAAAAGCGCGTGATATTGGCGAAAAAGCAGTATTTCCCAAGCTTGACAGAAAATTTCAGGTTCAAATGAATATGAAGCTGCCGGCAGTTGCCGCGCCGCGTTGGGTGAAAACCTATTTGGCTCCGTCTTATCATTCGGGGAAAGAACAGATTTACGCGCTTTCTGTTTTAGCCGCTTATTTAGGTGAGGGGGAAACTTCTAAGCTTTATAAAGAATTAGTGCTTCATAAGAAATTAGCTTTGGCGGTGTCCGTTTCTTATGATTATTCGGCTCGCAGTTATGGGACTTTCAGTATTTCGGCGGTTCCAGCTGACGGCGTTAAACCCGAGATTTTTGAGAAAATGTTGGATGCGGCGGTTACGAAGGCTGTTAAAGAAATTAATGTTCAAGAAATTGATCGGACTAAGCAGAAAATGCTGGCCGGATTGGTTTATCTCAGAGATAATCCCGAGGATGCCGCTTATATTGCCGGAATGATGGCTGCTGTCGGTTTTAGCGCAGAAGAAATAGATAATATTGATGCAAAAATTCAAGCGGTTGATGCCTTAGAGGTTAGAGAAGCTGCAAATAAATTATTTGAAGCGACTTCTGTCGGCGGGTGGCTTTTGCCGGAAAAAGAGGTGAAGTGATGTCTAAAAGTCGATATTGTCAGGCTCGTTTTAGTCGAAGAAAAATATGGAAACTATTGACGGTTCTTTGTCTGTTGGCGTTGGCAGGTTATTGGAAGTATGGAAATAATCATGATTTTAATCCGCAATATTTGGTGGAAAATTCGGTATTGAAAGATCGTCATTTTGAGACTCCGGTTCAAGAAATTGTTTCTCCGCGACATCACATAAAAGCCTATTTGTTTGAAGATAAGACGAATCCGATTATCAGTGTCAGTTTTTTGTTTAAAAACTCCGGAACGGCTTATGACAGCGAGACTGAGAAAGGTATTGCCAATATGACGGCAGCATTGTTAACAGATGGTGCCGGAGAGATGGACAGACTGCGATTTAAAGAAGAAATGGACAGCAGAGCCATTAATATCAGTTTTGCTGCCGGTAGGGATGATTTGAAAGGACAATTACTGACAACTAAGGCACAATCAGGCAGGGCTTTTGAATTATTGACTGCTGTTTTGACCAAGCCTCGGTTTGATTTTGCCGATATTAACCAAGTTAAGGCAGAAATGCTGATGATGTTAAAGCAACAAAGTGAGCGGCCGGAGAAAATTTTGGCTCAGGCTTTTGATAAGGCTTTATTCGGAGCTCATCCTTATGGGAGAAATCCTGTAGGAAGTGCCGAAGATATTAAGAACATCACCAGAAGGCAGTTACGGAATTATGTTGCGACTCATTTGACGCGGAATAATCTGATTGTCGGAATTGCCGGAGATATTTCTGAGGAGGAAGCCGGTGATATGTTGGATCGTGTTTTTGGAGTATTACCCGAAAATGCAAAGATGATTTATGTACGTCCGGCAGATGTTGATTATCTTTCCGGAGATGTCAATGTCGATATGGCTTTGCCGCAGAATATTGCTCGTATGGCAGCTCCCGGTGTATCTCGTACGGATAAAGATTTTTATCCATTATATGTGGCTAATCATATTTTGGGCGGAGCCGGATTAACTTCTCGATTGTCTTTGGCGGCAAGAGAAGATGAAGCGTTGACTTATGGGGTTTATACTTATATGAATACGGCAGAGAAGGCACCGATGTTGTCCGGTGGTTTTTCTGCTACGCCGGAGAATTTTTCTCGAGTTAAAGAAATTGTGAGTGCTCAGTGGCGTAAAATGGCAGAAGAAGGAGTAACCGACGAAGAATTTAATAATGCCAAAGATTATTTGTTGGCGTCATATAATTTGCGTTTTGCTTCAATTGGTGATATTGCTGAAATTTTGGCTGCTATGCAGAAAGAAAATCTGGGAATCGATTTTTTGCAGAGAAGGAATGAATATATACGCAATATTAAACTTAGTGAGGTTAATAAGGTGGCCAGAAAATATTTTGATAATAAGACTCTGCGCTTTATAACAATAGGCAATAGCAGTGCGGAGAAGGAGTAAGAAATGACTAAGATGGTAAATAAAACAAGGGCTTGGAAAAAAGTTTATGCGCATTATAAGCATTTTAAAGATGTAGAAATGCGAGATTTGTTTGATTTGGATAGTCAACGTGCCGAGAAATTTACGATTAATTTGGACAATATGTTGTTGGATTATTCCAAGAACCGTATCAGTGAACGGACGATGAAACATTTGTTTCGTTTGGCGCGGGATTGCAAAGTTGAAGAGATGATTCAGGCAATGTTTCGCGGTGATAAAATTAATACGACGGAAAAAAGGGCCGTGTTGCATATTGCTCTGCGTAATCGCGCTAATGCGCCGATTTATGTGGATGGCAAGGATGTTATGCCTCAGATTAATGAAGTTTTACAGAAAATGCGTAAGTTTTCTGAAGCTGTCAGGCTGGGAACATTTAAAGGTCAAACAGGTAAAAAGCTTACTAACATTGTTAATATAGGTATCGGTGGTTCTGATTTAGGGCCGGTTATGGCTTGTGAAGCGTTGCGGAAATATTGGGTTAAAGATATGAATTGTTATTTTATTTCTAATATTGACGGAACAGCTTGTGCCGAGGTGTTGAATAAAATAGATCCGGAAACGACATTGTTTATTGTTTCATCTAAAACATTTACAACAATTGAAACGATGACAAATGCCAGAACTTGTCGTAAATGGTTGATTGATGCCTTGGGTGAGCATGCGGTGGCCAAGCATTTTGTTGCGGTGTCTACAAATACAGCCGAGGTGAGCAAGTTTGGGATTAATCCTGAAAATATGTTTGAATTTTGGGATTTTGTCGGCGGACGTTATTCTATGTGGTCTGCCATTGGATTATCTATTGCTCTGATGACCGGAATGGATAATTTTGAGAAGATGCTTGAGGGAGCTTTTGCTATGGATAAGCACTTCTCAGAAACGGATTTGGAACATAATATTCCGGTCGTTTTGGCTTTGTTGGGGATTTGGTATAATAATTTCTTTGGTGCAAAGCGTTATGCGGTGGTGCCTTATGATCAATATTTGCACTATTTGCCGTCATATTTGCAACAGTTGGATATGGAAAGTAACGGCAAATTCGTTACCAAGGATGGTGAAGTTGTATCTTATTCGACAGGGCCGGTATTGTTTGGCGGAGCCGGAACAGATGTTCAGCATTCTTTCTTTCAGCTGATTCATCAAGGAACGGATATTGTGCCGATTGATTTTATTATTCCGGCGATCTCTCATAATGAAATTGGCGAGCATCATGAGATTTTGGTCGCGAATGTTTTGGCACAAAGTGAAGCTTTAATGCGTGGCAGAACAGAGAAAGAAGCCGCACGTGAATTAGCTAAAGCCGGAAAAAGCAAAGAAGATGTTAAAAATTTGAAACGTTTTAAGAGTTTTACCGGAAATCGTCCGTCGAATACGTTTATCTTTAAGAAAATTGATCCTTATACACTTGGTATGCTTGTGGCGATGTATGAACATAAAGTGTTTGTACAGGGGATTATTTGGAATATTAATTCTTATGATCAGATGGGGGTTGAACTCGGTAAGCAGATGGCTCTGAATATTTTGCCGGAATTGCAGGGAAATGCTTCGGGACTTCGTCATGATAGTTCAACGGCGAATTTAATTGCCACGATTAAACGCTTGAGAAAATAAGGGAATTTCTATGACTATTCGGATTCTGCCGTCGAATTTAGTCAATCAGATTGCAGCCGGTGAGGTGGTTGAGAGACCTGCTTCTGTGGTTAAGGAATTGGTTGAGAATGCTATTGATGCAGGTGCTTCTTCTATTGAAGTGACATTGGTTGACGGCGGCAAGAGTCTGATTATGATTTCCGATAACGGCAAAGGTATGAATGCCGAAGAGTTATTTTTGGCGGTTGAACGACATGCAACCTCAAAACTCCCAGATGATAATTTGTTTAATATCAATTTTTTAGGCTTTCGAGGTGAAGCATTACCTTCAATTTCTTCCGTTGCCAGATTAACAATTATTACACGTCAGGAAGGTGCTGAAAACGGATGGAAAATTGAGGTCAACGGCGGGGAAAAGTCTCAAGTAGTTCCTGCAGCTCATAACAAAGGAACGCGGATTGAAGTACGGGATTTATTTTATTCGACGCCTGCGCGTTTGAAATTCTTAAAGTCTTCAAGTTCGGAAACCGCACAGTGTGTTGATATTCTTAATAGAATTGCTTTGGCTAATCCGGATATTTCGTTTTATCTGAATGAGGATAATAAGAAGAAAATCAGCTTAAATGCCTGCCAAGGGGATTTATTTGATGCTCGTTTAGAGCGTTTGGCTGATGTGATGGGACGTCAGTTTGGTGAGAATTCATTGTTAATTGATGCGGCCAGGGATAATCTGCGGATTAGCGGTTATGTCAGTTTGCCGACACTTAATAAAGCTAATTCTTTGTCGCAGTATCTGTTTGTCAATAATCGTCCTGTTCGTGATAAGTTGTTGCTGGGAGCTATTAAAGGGGCTTACCAGGATGTTTTAGCCTCCAATCGTTATCCGATGTGTGCTTTGTTTTTTGACATCGATCCTGCTTATGTTGACGTGAATGTGCATCCGGCAAAAGCAGAGGTGCGGTTTTATGATAATGCGCTGGTGAGAGGGTTGTTGGTCAGTGCTATTCGGGCTGCTTTACAGCAAGGTGACAGGCAGACGGCCAATACGGTTAATCTGGAAGATATTATCAGTGACAGGTTGCCGGATTTCAGAGAAACAGCAGATTTGCCGGAAACGGCGATGATGAAGGAGCATGATTATCAGCCACGTCCGGTTTTTCAGAGTTCATTGCCTCGGCAGAGTTTTCGTAGTCAAGCGCAGTTGCCTGAGCTGGAACGGATTTATTCGGTCAAAGTGGATCAGCCGCATGAAAATTTGCCGACATCAATGATAGAGCAGGCTGGACCGTTGGGTTTGGCTAAAGCCCAATTTCATAATACTTTTATCATTTCTCAAACTGAAGACAGCATTATTTTGGTTGATCAGCATGCTGCGCATGAACGTATTGTTATGGAGAAAATGAAAAATGCTCTTGCCTCCGAGGAAAAAGTGGCGACGCAAATACTACTTATTCCGGAGGTGGTTGATTTGTCTTTGAGTGAGAAAGCGCGTATTATCGAAAATGCGGCTGATTTGGAGAAGCTGGGATTGGTTGTCGAAGAATTTGGATCGACGGCTGTTATTGTACGGGAAATTCCGGCATTGATTGCTCATGCGGATATTAAGAAGCTTATTAATGATTTGGCGCAGGAGATGGCTGAGTGGGGAAAAAGTTTTTCTCTGACGCAAAAATTGCATTTGGTTTGTGCGACGATAGCTTGTCATGGATCAGTTAGAGCCGGGCGACCAATGAATATAGAAGAAATGAACCGTTTATTACGGGATATGGAGAAAACTGAACATTCCGGTCAGTGTAATCATGGGCGTCCGACTTATGTTGAATTGAAAATTAAGGACATTGAAAAACTTTTTGACAGGTGATTTTTATGGATGGGCGGTTTAGTCGTAAATTGGCAGCGACAGATTATTTAGGCGATCCGTTTGCTGTTGCCGCGGATGTTTTGCTCGGAGCTTATTTGTGTTCTCATATCGGAGGAAAATTTACAGTCGGAAAAATTACCGAGTTGGAAATATATATCGGAGCGGAAGACAAAGCCTGTCATGCTTATTTGAAGCGGAGGACAGCGCGTAATGCCGTGATGTTTGAGGATGGTGGTTTGTCTTATGTCTTTTTTGTTTATGGGATGTATCATCAATTTAATGTTGTTATTGGGAAAAAAGGCGAGGCTAATGCTGTGCTCATTCGCGGATTGGAACCGGTTGAGGGGATGGATGTTATGGCTGAACGCCGTGCTACAGATAACGTTAAGAATCTGACCACAGGACCGGGGAAGCTATGTCAGGCTTTGGGAATAACCAGAGAGCATAATGCCCTTGATTTATCCGGTAATCTTTTGTGGCTGTCGCCAAGGGATGATGTTGTGGAATGGGAAACAACGCCGCGTATAGGAATTGATTATGCAGAAGAATACAGGGATAAACCTTGGCGTTATGTGATTAAAGGCAATCAATTTGTTAGTAAAATGCCGAAAAAGAAAATAAATTTTGGGGATTGAATAAGAAAATGCATTAATTATATAAAAAGTACTTGACCTTTGGATTTGTTTTGAGTAAAAGGTTCTAGTAATCACGAGTTATCTTAAAAGAGGTGGCAGAGTGGTTTAATGCAGCGGTTTTGGAATCGCAGCAGAGCGAAGATAGGCGACGAATGAGTAACCACGCATGAAGAGCCGCAAATCGTCGATAAAACGAAGTTTTATATGACGGTTTTCAGAAAATCTTCAATATCATATACCTAATGGAGAGGTGGCAGAGTGGTTTAATGCAGCGGTCTTGAAAACCGTCGAGGGGGCGACCCCTCCCAGAGTTCGAATCTCTGCCTCTCCGCCATAAAACAAAAGCCCCAGATTAGGGGCTTTTGTTTTATGATGATAAGTTAATTGCTCAAACCCCGGGAGAGATAGTTTGGCAAGGATGAGGGGCAGACGGGGGTATGCCGGTGAGGCGTTGGCTGAGCGAGGAGGCCACGGTCAAGGGGCTAGGTCAATCTCTGTTTTTTTATTGGCGGAGATACCGTTCAGACATCGCGGGCTTGTCTTCACGGGGCAGAGCTTTCAATTCATCTAAGCTTATATCAGATGCTGTCGCATTCTTCATAAGCTGAGATATCATTGGGTTTGCAGACAAAAATGCCGTTTCTAATTTCTTTTATTTTGCCATATTTTGCCAATGGTTTTCAATTTGTTCCAAAGAGCAGCCTTTGGTTTCCGGAATATAGCGGAAAGTGAACCATAAGCTGAATATGCCGACAATACCGAATATCCAAAAAGTATAGGCTTCACCGATATGTTCCACAAGAACAGGAAAGGTGAGGGCTATTAAGAAGTTAAAGCCGAAGTTAGCCATTGTACAGATACTCATTGCCAAACCGCGAATCTTTAGCGGCATAATTTCGGAGATGATAATCCAACCGATAGGACCGAGGGAAAAGGCAAAGCAAGCAATATAGATGACAACGGAGCTGACGGCAATCCACTTGAGGTTTTCTCCTAGAGTATCAATTAAGTAAAATGAACCACCCAGAACGAATAAGCTGACTGTCATTCCGCTTAACCCGGCATAGAGCAGGGGTTTTCGGCCTAATTTATCTGTAAACAAAATGGCAATAAAAGTCATAAAGAAATTGACGAAGCCCACACCGATTGTTGCGTAGAGAGCACTTAACGTATTCGTAAATCCGGCGGCGGTGAAGATAGTGGCTGTATAGTAAATAATGGTGTTAATGCCGGTACAGATTTGCATAAACATCATACCTATGCCGATAAGTAATGGCAAGAGCATCCAATGGCGAAAGTTTGAAGAAGATGTTGATAGATTTTCGGAGGTATTCATTGCTGATTTTATTTCCGAAATGTGCAATTTTGCATTAGCATCAGGATCTATTTTTTGGAAAATGTGAATGGCTTCTTTTTCGCGTTTCTTACTAACCAACCAACGAGGTGTATCTCCCAGAAAACTTATACCGATAACCAGGATTAATGCCGGAATTAATCCGCAGCCCAACATCCAACGCCAATTATATTCACTTAAGGCAAAAATACGGTTTATGAGGTATGAAAATAAAATGCCGGCAGTGATTGCTAATTGATAGAGAGACACCAAGGTGCCGCGTATTTTCTGCGGTGATATTTCTGAAAGGTATAGCGGAACAACAAAATTCACCATTCCGATTGCTAATCCTAAAATCATACGTCCTGCAATTAACCAGCTGACGGATGAGGCAAAACCGCATAATATTGACCCTAAGGCAAATATGACGGCTGTGGCAATGATAACTTTTTTGCGTCCGTATATGTCAGCCAGAATGCCGTTGGCAGCGGCTCCGATAACTGCGCCGACCAGTGCAGAACTAACAACCCAGCCTTTGGTGAGGCTGTCTAAAGGCCAAGTTTCGTCGATAAAAAGTAGTGCGCCGGAAATGACACCGGTGTCGAAGCCGGACAGCAGTCCTCCCAGTGATGCGACTACTGCAATAATATAAAGCCATAAATGACGGGGTTTGCGAGAGACTTTTATGATCGGCTTCATGGTTATAAACCTTTCGTATAGCGGATTTTTTCAAATATATTATATCAGAAGATGATTTTTAAAGGGGGTGTCGCTGAGATATTTGCGATTAGTGCTAGTTTTTGTGGATAACGTTTTAATTGTGTTGAGATTTTTGTTTGTTTATATATTTAATGGAGGGGAAGTAATTTTTGGTCAATGTGATATAAAACTGTTTATTTATGATGAAAAATGCTGTGGATAAGGCTAATTAAGTTGATAGTTATTATTTCGTTGATTATGTTGACTTTGGTTTTGGTTTAATATTTTGCGTTGGTGTTTTTAGGGAGGTTTTAATGTCACAAGTTACGTTGAATGCCAGTATGCGTTCAAATTTGTTGTCTTTACAACAAACTCAAGGTTTAATGGATATTACACAGGAACGTTTATCTACTGGCAAAAAAGTTAATTCGGCATTAGATAATCCTTCGGCGTATTATACAGCTCAGTCTTTGATGAACAGAGCCGATGATTTGAGTGCGCTGTTAGATTCCATGGGGCAGGGTGTTCAAACCGTTAAAGCTGCAAATGAGGGGATTGAAGCGATTACGACTTTTGTTCAACAAGCAAAAGCAATTGCCAATTCCGCTAAAGATGAAGCAAATAAGTTTGTTCGTTCGACCGGGGAATTTGAAATTCCGGCGGACGGAGATTTGACTCTGACGATAGGCGATGTTTCCGTTGATGTGGCTGTGACAACTGCGGGGACAACAAGTATTGATAAATTGGCTGAGGCGATGAATACGGCAATTGCGGGCAATGCAGAGCTTGATGGCAAATTTTTAGTTTCAGCTGATGTCAGCGGCGGAACTGTCAGTATTGAATCTTTAGACGGTCAGGCCGCTTCAGTTTCTTTTGACGGAGCAGGAATAAAGCTTAGCGGCAATGTGGGAAATGACAATCGTTATAAATCAGTTTCGCAATTTAATAATGTATTAAGCCAGATTGATCAATTGGCAAAAGATGCCGGTTATAAGGGGATTAACTTGTTGCAGGAAAATGATTTGACTGTCATTTTTAATGAAGACAGAAGCTCTTCAATTACGGTTAAAGGTGTTGATGCGTCCTCTAAAGGGTTGGGATTGTCTCTGGTTGAAAATTGGGGCGATACGGAAGTTATTGATAAATCTATTCAAGAAGCTGAAGCTGCCGTAAATACCCTGCGGGCAATGTCTTCGGAATTCGGTAATAATTATTCGGTTATTCAAACGCGTGAAGAATTTACTGAAAATTTGATTAATGTTTTGACTGAAGGTGCTGATAAACTGACTTTGGCAGATATGAACGAAGAGTCTGCAAATATGCTTGCCTTGCAGACCAGACAGCAGTTGGCTATTAATTCGTTGTCTTTGGCATCTCAGGCGGCACAGTCTGTGTTGAAACTGTTTTAATTTGAAGAAAGTTTACCTTTTTTAAAGGGCTTGGCTGATACACTTATTATCAGGTAATTTTCCTGATAGGATAAAGATGATTAAGTGGACAGTAACAGGTTTGTTGGCTGCTGCCGGAATTATTCTGGGGGCAGACGGATGTATTGCAGCGACAGTTGAAAAGGTATCTGCACCGAAAGAATATCTTCTATGGCTGGAAGAATTGAAATCGGATATGAAAGGTCGCGGTATTTCTCTGGAAACACTTGCTAAAGTTTATGGTGAAGAAAATTATTACCATCCGGCTCCAGAAGTGGTTAAAATTGACCGAAATCAAAATGAATTTGTGCTAACGTTTACAGATTATGTTAATCGTGTGTTGACACTCAACAGAGTGTCAGAAGCGCGTGAGAAATATAAGGAATTGCGGTCGCAGTTTAGTGAATTGGAGCAAAAAAAAGGGGTGCCGCTTAATTATTTAATCGCTTTCTGGGGAATGGAAACGAATTTTGGTCGTCATTTCGGTAATTATCGCGTGGTCGAAGCTCTGACAACCTTGAGTTATGATAAAAGGCGGCCGAAGTTTTTTCGGGAAGAATTGTATCAAGCATTGAAAATTATTGACACTTGGGGGATGGATCATAATCAAATGGAAGGTTCTTGGGCCGGAGCTATGGGACATTTCCAATTTATGCCCTCAACATTTAATGCCTATGCCGTTGATTATAACGGTGATGGAAAAATAGATATATGGCATTCTTTTGAAGATGCGGCCGGTTCTGCTGCCAATTATTTACAAAAGGCCGGTTGGCAGGCTGGTGAACCTTGGGGAATGGAAGTTTCTCTGCCGTGGAATTTTGATTATGCTTTAACCGGACGTCGCCGTGTTAAAACTGCGGCAGAATGGAAAAAACTTGGTGTGAAAACCTCTGCCGGTAAGATTTTACCTGTGGCAGACAACAGCGAGTGGGCGGTCATCGTTCCGGAAGGGCGAAAGGGTAAGGCTTTTTTGGTGGGGCATAATTTCAATGTCATTATGAAATGGAACCGTTCGGAAAATTATGCTTTGGCTATAGGGATGTTAGCGGATTATGCTGTTTCTTCCCGCAAGTGGAGAGCTGTCTCCGCTCCACAGACAATGCGCGTTAAAGCCAAAGATGTGATGAAAATTCAGTCTTTTATTAATAAGACGACTAATTCTAAATTGGATGAAGATGGACAACTGGGCAGCAAGACGCGCGAAGCTGTTCAAAAGATTCAGCGTAAGGCTAAAATGCCGGCGGACGGGTATCCTGATTATCAACTGCTTAACAAAATTAATTGCTATAACCCTGAAATCGGATTTGCTGTTCCCGTACAGCCGCGAAAATTACACAGACAAAAATAACAAGCTTTACGAAGCGGAAAAAAAAGTTTAGATTGAACCAACAGTAAAATTTGATGGAAACTTTGATGAAACTTAATAAAGTATATACTCTGTTGTGTCTGACGGCGTTGGTTGCCGCGGGGTGTGCTTCGCGTGAAGTGAAATTATCTGATTCTCCTTATTCTCAGGCTGCAGCAATTAAAGGACAGGGCGGAAGTTATAAGGTTGGAAAACCTTATCAGATTTCCGGAAAATGGTATTATCCGAAAGAAGATTACAGTTATTCCGAAGTGGGGATTGCTTCGTGGTATGGCAAGGATTTTCACGACAAAAAAACAGCTAACGGCGAAAAATATGATATGAATACATTAACTGCGGCACATAGAACGTTGCCGTTGCCGTCTATTGTGCGGGTAACCAATCTTGAGAATGGTCGCTCTTTGGTCTTGCGCGTGAATGACCGCGGGCCTTATGCGAAAAACCGGATTATTGATATTTCCAAGCGCGGCGCGCAGCTGCTTGGATATCAGACTCAGGGAACAGCCAAAGTGCGTGTCGAATTGTTGGAAGATGAAAGCCGTGAGTTGAAAGCTGCATTGTTGAATGAACCAATGCCCAGCCGTTATGAAAAACCGGCAAAGGCAACCGCTTATGCGCAAAATGTTGTTGTGCCTAAGAAACAAATTGAAGTTTACCGGGCTAGCGAGCCGTTGCCGGCGTATCAAAATGCCAATGCTGCCGATAAAAACTATTTTGTGCAGGCAGGCGCTTTTTCAAAACAAGATACAGCGCACGACCTTAGCCGCAAGCTGACGCAGTTCGGCAAGACTAATGTGGCAACCGCAGATGTTGACGGCAAACGCTTTTACCGCGTGCGCTTAGGGCCTTTCAGCTTCCCGGAAGAAGCAGAAGTAACACTTGCCAAAGTGCGGAATTACGGTATTCAGAATGCCAGTGTGGTGCGGGATTAAACTGATTAGACAGGGATGATAAAAATGGGTTTGAAACATAAGCTTTATATGACGGCAATTACCGGGGCTGTTTTATTGGGGACAATCGGGCAGGCGGCTGCGATTGAAACGGCTGCGCGCAATGCGATTTTGATGGATTATGATACGGGGCATATTCTTTATGCCAAAGATCATCAGAAAATGGTACCTCCGGCTTCTATGAGCAAACTGATGACTGTTTATATCTTGTTCTCAAAACTTAAGGATGGTTCGTTGTCTTTAGATGACACGTTTACGGTCAGTGAAAATGCTTGGCGCAAGGGTGGTGCTGCCAGTGGCGGTTCAACGATGTTTTTAAAGATAAACGAAGAAGTCCGTGTGGAGGATTTGATTAAAGGCATTATCATTCAATCAGGTAATGATGCTTGTATTGTGGCCGCGGAAAATTTGGCTGGATCTGAAGATGAATTTGCAAATTTGATGAATCAGACAGCAAAGAAAATAGGATTGAACAACAGTTCTTTTGCCAATGCTACCGGTTTGCCGGATCCGAATCATAGAATGTCTGTAGAGGATTTGGCTTTATTGGCGCGACGGATTATTTCAGAATTTCCGGGATATTATTATCTGTTTTCGCAAAAAACTTTTACTCATAACGGGATTACTCAGGGAAATCGTAATCCTCTGTTATATTCAATGTCTGGAGCTGACGGATTGAAAACCGGGCATACGGAAGAAGCCGGATTTAGTTTGACTGCTTCGGTTAAGCGCGGTGATCGTCGCTTGATTGAAGTGATGACCGGAACGAAAAGCAACAAAGAACGTTCTGAGGAGTCCGGAAAGATTATGAGTTACGGTTTCAGAGAATTTGATAATTATGATATGTTGAGTAAAGGTCAGAAAATTGCTGATATTCCGGTTTGGTTCGGAACTGAAAAAACAGTCGGTTTGGTGGTAAGCGAAGACGTAAAGCGTACAATTAAGAAGAATAAGGCCGCTAAAGTTCAAATGACTGCCGTTTATGACAAGCCGGTTAAAGCTCCGATTAAAAAGGGTGACAAGCTGGGTGTTGTGAAAGTGGAAATCCCGGGACAGCCTGATTTTGAAGTTCCTTTATTAGCGGAAAGCGATGTGCAAAATCTGGGGGTATTGGGTAGAATCGGTGAAAATTTAAAATATCTTATTTTCGGAGAAAATTAGATGACTTCGCTGAAAGGCAAAGTGGCAACTAAAGACGGTATTGACGGTGAGGAAATTCCTCAATTGGAGTTTCCTTTTCCGCCGGTTCCGCGGCCGAATGGAAAATTTATTACTTTTGAGGGCGGAGAAGGAACCGGAAAATCAACACAGTTGAAATTATTGGGAGATTTTCTGCATCAGCGGAAGATTAACAATATATTGACTAAAGAGCCCGGGGGAACCGATATAGGTATGGAATTGCGGCAATTACTGGTAACCGGAGATAAAGATAAATTTGATGCGGTTGCAGAATGTTTGCTGTATTATGCAGATCGTCGGATTCATTTAACGAACAAAGTTTGGCCAGCCCTGAAAGAAGGAACATGGGTTTTAAGTGACCGGTTTGCCGATTCAACGGTTGCTTATCAATATTATGGGTATGATAAGAAAGTTCCGTTAGAGACATTGGGCGGGTTATATAAACTTGCAGTCGGTGATTTTAAGCCTGATTTGACAATCTTATTTGATTTGGATCCGAAAATCGGTTTGGAACGTTCTTATAAAAAATCTTTGAAAATGGATGTTAAAGAAACACGTCATGAGAGTCGGGGATTGGAGTTTCATAATCGTTTGCGCGACGGGTATTTGGAGATGGCCGCCGCTGATACTAAACGTTTTGTGGTGTTGAATGCCAATAAATCAATTGAGGATTTGCATCATGAGGTTATCAGAGTGATTGCCGAAAGGTTCAAAATCTGATGTCTGAAACAGAGATTGTTGATATTTTGCCCAAAAATAACAGTTATCTTCTCGGACAGGAAAAAGCTGAGCAGATATTACTGGAAGCATGGAAAAATAATTCCTTACATAATTCTTGGCTTATCAGCGGGATTGAGGGGATAGGCAAGGCAACACTGGCTTTTCGTTTTGCGCGGTTTTTGTTGGCGGCAGATGTCCAAAAAAAAGAACAATATACAAGTTTGGAGGTTAGCGAGAATAATCCTGTATTCACATTGGTGGTGAATAATGCGCATCCTGATTTGAAGATTATTGAGAGGGATTATACCGATACGGATCGCCGTAAAATTATGAAAGCGATTAAGGAAGGTGAGCAATTATCGGATGAGGAGTTGAAAGGTTTAAAGAAGTCCGCTTTTATTCGGGTGGATGATGTGCGCACCATTAATGAATTTCTAACGAAGCGTTCGGCTGATAATAATTGGCGGGTTGTGGTGGTTGACAGTATTGATGACATGAATCCGGCCAGTGCCAATGCCGTACTGAAAATTTTAGAAGAACCGCCCTATAAAACCGTTATTATTCTTATCAGTCATAATCCGAACAAGCTTTTACCGACGATTAAGTCGCGTTGTGCTAAGTTGCAGTTGCCGCCATTGGCCGGCAATCATGTTGCCAGTTTATTACGCCGCTATCGTCCGGCATTGGCTGAAAAAGCCGTACAAAGTTTGGTGGAAATCGCTTCCGGAAGTATCGGTAAGGCTATTGCTTATGCTGATAATGCCGCCTTGACCAAATATGATGATTTGTGTAAGATTGTTTATGCTAAAAATAAATTCAGTATTGCCGATTTGCTCAAGTTTTGTGATTCTGCAGTCAGTGATGAAGATAATTATTATTTGATTCAAGAGCTGGTGCTTAAGTTTATTGCAGATAATGTCAAAAACTGTGAACATCCAGAGGAATTGGCCGGTGCTTGGGATAATGCCATTCGGGTATTTAATGAAACTGAGCGGCTTAATCTGGATAAAAAACAGGCACTGATAAATATTATCACCAATGTTATCAAAGTGATTTAATAAGGAGAGCTATGTTAGTCGACAGCCATTGTCATTTGGATTTTAATGATTTTGAAGAAGATTTTGAGGAGATTTTAGAGCGTGCCAGAACCAACGGTGTGACGGCTATGCTGAATGCCGGAAATAATATTGGTGAATTGGCCAATCAGTTGGCTTTGTCGGAAAAATATCCTTTTATTTACACTGCGGTCGGTGTGCATCCGGATAATGCAGCGGAATATGAAAATCTGACGGCGGAAGATTTGTTGGCGCAGACGCAGCATAAAAAAGTGGTAGCTATCGGCGAATGCGGATTGGATTATTACTATGATAATTGCGCGCGGGATATTCAGATTAAAGTGTTTAAGGAACATATTAAAGCAGCCCAGGAAAGCGGTCTGCCTTTGATTATTCATACCCGTGAGGCAGAAGAAGATACGATGACGCTCTTGGGAGAGGCATATAAAGAAAAGCCGTTCAGTGGAGAATTTCATTGTTTTACCGGATCTCAGAAATTGGCTGATTTTGGATTGTCTATCGGTTTTTATCTGTCAGCTTCAGGAATTATTACGTTCAATAAAAGTCATGAGCTGAGAGAGATTTTCGCCAAATTGCCAATTGAACGGATTTTGGTGGAAACAGATTCTCCTTTTTTAGCTCCGGTGCCGAAGCGTGGTCGCCGCAATGAGCCTTCTTTTGTGTTGCACACGGCTGAAAAATTGGCGCAAATCCGTGAAATGCCGTTGGAGAAATTGGCGCAGATTACCTCCGATAATTTTTATCGCTTGTTTCGCAAGGCCAGCGACAAAGGGAGATATGAGTATAAATGAAAAGACTGACCATTTTAGGAAGCGGTGCAGCACCGGGAGTGCCGTCTCTCGGTCGCGGTTGGGGTGTTTGTGATGCTGAAAATCCGAAAAACCGCCGTTCTCGGACATCTGTTTATTTGGAATATGATGATGTGCGCCTGCTCATTGATACATCACCTGATTTGCGGTTACAATTACTGGCTCATAATATTCGTTATTTGGATGGGGTATTGTATACTCATGCGCATGCGGATCATGTGCACGGGATTGACGATATTCGAGAAATTAACCGTATTATTCGGCAAAATTTAAATTTTTATGCCGGTGCTAAAACCGTAAAGTATATTAAGCATAGTTTTCCTTATTTGCTTTCTAAGCCCAATAAGGTTAATGATGTGGTGCGACTGCCAAGTATGGTGCCGAATGTTATTAAGGCTAATCATGCGTTTGAGATTAAAGGTCTGAAAGTGATGCCGATTAAGCTGTTGCATCATTGCCCCGAATGTTTGGGGTATGTTTTTAATGATGGCGAAATCGTTTATATTGCTGATTTTAAAATGATTGCAGAAAGCGGATACAAGCGTATTTTACGCCGTCCGAAATTGTTGGTTCTGCCTTTGACTACGCCTTACGGGCAGCCGGCACATGCAGGATTGGAGGATGTTTTGTCCGTGATTGAAAGGATTAATCCCGAAAAAGCGGTCATTAACCATATGGCAACGGAATGTGATTATAATCAGATTATGGCGGCAACACCTGAGAATGTTGTTCCGGCATTTGATAATATGATTATTGATATAGACGATTAGAAGGAATTTGGATGATGTTATGTATTTATCATGTGGCGGACAACGACGGAAAAGGTTCGGGAGCTGTTGTCAGGACGGTTTATCCCGGGATTAAAC
>CANDEX010000021.1 GCA_947383875.1 uncultured Azospirillum sp.
TATGATTAACCTTATCTTGGACTTCCATACTGATACCCAAGAATGTTGCTGCCAATTGGGCGTTTTCCGGTGATAACGCTGTTTTTCCACTCTTGAGGTCTTCAAGATATTTATCGGCATAACCGCTGATACTATAGTGACTGTCACATTCTTTGGAATATAACGGCGCATTTCCATCGTCTCTTACCTGCTCCCAAGCGGCAGCAACCTGTTGCGCATTCAGGCGGGAGACTTTCTTCTCCGTGGTGGTTTGTTTGATTGCCGTATCTTTATCCTGTGCGACCTCGTCGGTAATACCCAATGCTCTGTTTTTCAAATTTTTATAACCATTGCGAATAGCCTTAACTCCGTTGGATATCTTTTTAACACCCCATTTCGCGGCTTTATACGGCAAAATGACTGGCGAAGCGACAAAGTAAGCGGTCACAAATGCCGCTGTTTTGGTGCCTTTCCAGACTTTTTTGCCAAAATTTTTAACTTTATTGACGCCATTGCTAACCTTGGTTTTGACATTATTGACGCCATTATTAAACTTGTTCTTAACTTTGGTGACATGATGATTAACCGCTTTGCCGCGATAGCTGTTTCCTCTTATTTGTCTAGAAATACGCTGTTGGGTTCTTTGGTAACCATCTATGAAGTTATCAATACTTTCGCCAATTCGTGCTCCAACGCGCTGACCTATTGTTGGTTCCGCGGGAATTAAGTGCTTTTTTAGGTCATAACGTTTAAGTTTTCCGTCTATTTGTTCTTGAATATTTGAAGGAATCCCGACAGAACTTTTTATGCTTTCATACTTTGTCCCAATATGTTTGCGTAATGTTGATTGTGTTGTTTCTGAAATTTGCTTGTTAGATAACATCGTTGCCAGAACATTTAGTGTTTTTTCACCGGCTTTGTCATTTTGCATTCCTTTAAGCAGTAATTTTTCCAAATTACTTGAAAAATCTGTTTGCGCATCTCCGGTTTTACTCCAATGCATATTATTGCCGATACTGGATAGAATGACACTTAATTGTGTATCATTATGTGCGCCTGCAATCAAGCTATCAACTTGTTTCAACATTAGGAGGTTATCTTTTTGGTTACTGCCACCGGCTATTGTCAATATATTTTCAACGGCGCGATCTGTGTGTAGATTATTTTTATCTTCCATGGCTATTTTCCATAGAGCGATAGACATATTTCTTTCTTCTTCGGGAGATAGTGAGCCTATTTGGGTTTGCCATTGACTTATCATTGTTGTCGTATTGGTTTGTAATTCAGAATCTGTTTTCGATGAGTTTGTAACCCTTTTCATTTCTGACCAAAAATCTTCATATGGCGCATCAATTTGCGGTTCCGTTGGCGTTGTATTGGAAATTGGTTCTTGAGAGGGGGAAAGATTAGTTTCCAGATGTTGAACTATTTTATGGCGGTTTTTCAAGGAAGATTTTATCTTGTCTTGATACATTCTATCCCTACTGCCTTCGGGAGCTTCCGGTATTTTCTGTAATTTTTGTTCATAAAGCTCCAAAAGTTCTTTGCTTTGAATACAAGAAACCATGGCATATAAATTTTGGTGGCTTAAATCATCTCTTTGAAGAAGAGAGGTAAGCATGCTGTCACTTACGTTTTTTTGCCCCATGATTGTGGCTTTGTTTATTCCCTTAAGAACATCGCCTATTTGTTTCTGAGGAATGTTTTGCATTACTTGCGACATCTGTCGGGAGATTATTTCATTGTGGGCATTATTATTATCGCTGCTTTTAACCGCTTCTATTATGGCACTTTGTATTTCCGCAGCCTCTAATCTGTTAAATAGGGCAGGGATTTGTTCTGCGTATTTTTGAAATGTTTCAGCTCTTTGCGGGCTTACTTCATTCCAGTTTTTAGGCATAATTTTGTTATCAGCCCTGATGATATCGTTCAAATCAAAAAAATAGTCGCCAATATGTCCTGTGTCCACGATTTTGTTTTTATTTTTAAACAAAATTTATTAATGCTGTATTTAATAATGACGCCAGATTGCTCTTTTTTTGTCTAGTATAATGATAATTGTTACAAAAAATTCAGATGTTTTCTGTTAGATGTATAAACAAGAACTCCCAAATATTACAAAATATTCGGGAGTTCTTGTTTGTTTAATTTTAACGGGGGGTGGCTATGCTTTATTTTTTAAATCTTCGCCTTGAGCCGTGTAGTTTTTCACTTGAATAGTGGCTTTATTGGGCATGGCAATGCAGCCCGGGCCGGAAATACAGCCGCCAGGACAGCTCATAACTTCAAGCATATTGCAGTCGCAGCCTTTGGCGGCATAGCGTTTCAGTAATTTAATGTTTTCAGTGCTTAGGCCGTCAATTTTTTCCGGACGGATATCAACTTTTCCTTCAACTAAAGAGGCAACAGCACCAGCAACGCCGCCGGTCAACGGAAAACCGCGTCCTTGTGCGCAAGATACTTTGGTGAATTCGGCAGGTTCTGCTTTTGCTACATCAATGCCGGCACCGGTGAAGATTGCGTTCATTTCTTCAAAGGTCAGCACATAATCAACGTTTGGATCAGTTTCGGCTTCTACTCGTTTGGCAAAGCAGGGGCCGACAAAGACAGCCACGCTGTCCGGATGTTCCTGTTTAACCAGTTCCGCGGTGTAGTACATCGGTGTTTTGGTGGTAGAAACATATTCTTTTATTTCAGGAATATGTAGCTGAGCCGCACGGAAATAAGCCGGACAGCAAGAAGTGGTCATGAATTTTTCTCCCGCTTCCATCCGTTCAATAAATTCAGCAGCTTCTTTTTCAGTTGTAATATCGGCACCGACGGCGACTTCAATAACATCGTCAAAACCTGCGGCTTTCAATGCACCGACCAGATTGTTGACGTTGCCGGCAAATTGGCCGATAACGGCAGGAGCAATCATGGCAATAACCTGTTTGTCGGTATCATGCATGGCTTTCAAAACATCTATCATTTGGGAGCGTTCGACAATTGCTCCGAAGGGGCAGGATTTCAAGCATTTGCCGCAGGAAATACATTTTTCCGTGTCAATATGTTCTTTTCCGGTTTGGTCTTTGGCTATGGCACTTACCGGACAGGAGTCTTCACAAGGAATAACATTCTTAATGATTGCGGAATAAGGGCAGACATCGTGGCAGCGACCGCATTTGATGCATAAATCCTGATCGATGAAAGCCTTGCCGTTAACAAAACTGATAGCATTTTTTGGGCAGTTTACTTGGCAGGGGCGGGCAATGCACGCACGGCACAAGTCGCTGACGATATAACGTTCTTTACGGCAGGCTGCGCAGGCAGAATTGATTACTGAAATTTTGCTGGGTTCAAGTTTGGTGCGTGCCAATGCTTGTTGAGCATATTCGTGCAACGGTGCATCTTTGCCTTCTTCATCGGCAGGACAGATACCCAGGACTGCCATGCAAATTTGGCGGACGACATCACGATCGTTATCCAAAGAACAGCGATAGCATAAAGAACCGTCAGGCAAAACTTGTGACGGGATGTCATCAATATGGGCAAAACGGTCAGCAAAATAGCTGGCTGCAACGCGGGCTAAAATATCATTACGAATGGGGAAAAGATTATTTTTAAGGGGCAGCATGTGCAAGTTCCTTTGTTGTATTATTTTAAGTTATTTTAAGCGGATTATAGCGGCAGATATGAAAAAATCAAACGATATTTTCAGGTTACCAAAGATTGATTAACCTGTCATTAAGGGAGTTGCGCTAGACTTAAAACAGAGAAATTTTATGCTCGGGAAAACGATATGCTTTATTGGGGGACAGGAATACTGGCATTATCTCTCGTCGTTATGGCGGGGTTGTATATCAGATTGTGTTTCAGGCTAAAAAAACAAGAAAAAAATATTCAGAAAACCAGGGAAATATTTCATGATTTTCGGAATCTTCTGACCGGTGTTCATGGGGCTGCCGAGATGTTGGTGTGTAAACTGGAGGCACATCCGGATTTAAAATTTTATGCAGAAACCATTATGCGGGCTGGGGCGCAAGCCAGAAGAATGATAGCCGGTGAAGATGAAAAGTGTCATTTTCAAAATTTCAGTTTGAATAATATCGTTTGTGAGGTGGTTTCTTTATTGAAGCATTCTTCAACAGAAAAGATTAAGATTACCTGTGATAATCGTGCCGTGCCGGATACGATTTTCGGAGCGGCTGATTGGGTGCGGCGTCTGATTATGAATTTATGCGTGAATGCCATAGAGGCGATGCCTGACGGCGGTGAGTTGCTGGTGATAACGGATAGCTGCGAATTAAAAGATGAAGATTTGTCTGAAAGTCTTTTTCCGTTGGCACCTGGAAGATATATTGTGTTGGAAGTCAGGGACACCGGGATTGGGATTGATGCGGCGGTGATTTCTGAAATCTTTAAGGATAAATTTACGACTAAACCGACAGGAAGCGGAACAGGGTTATCTGTTGTGAAAAAGGCGGCGGTGATGCACGGAGCCGGATTAGTTGTCCGTAGTGAAGCCGGTAGCGGGTGTTGTTTCAAAGTTTTTTTTCCGGCGGTTAATGATATGCTGCATTGTAAAGTTTTGATTGTTGATGATGATCCGTTGCTGAGAAATCTGCTTGGTGATATGTTGGAGATGGCAGGAGTAACGGTTTTGAAGGTCGGCAGCGGATTGGAAGCTGTAGAAATTTGTAAGCGAAATCAGGATGTTGATGCCGTCGTGTTGGATATGGTTATGCCTGAGATGTCCGGTAAAGAAGTTTATGATTTATTGCTGCGGCAGAATCCTAATCTGAAAGTTATATTTGTCAGCGGTGGTGATGAAAATATTCCGTCCGGAAAGAATGTTGCGTTTCTGGGGAAGCCTTATCAGATGACTGAAGTTGTCGGAACATTGAGGCTGTTGTTAGCAACCGAGCAAGACTCTTGATAATATCAAGCAGAGCGTTTATAACTAAAATAAGTTTGAGTAGAGAACGGCAGAAAAAATGAACAGACAACAAAGCAGTAAGGCAGAAAAATATTTATTGGATGCGTTGGATCGTATTTCCAAAAATTCGTATGGTTATGCCGTTTTGTATGTCAGCATTTCAAAATTGAAACCTAAGCATCGACATCCTGAATTTGTAAAAATTCTCGGACGGTTATTTGACAGTGTGGTTGGTAATGCCCGCGGTTATTTTTACATAATGTCAAATGGCGATTTTGTTATCTTGGGGAGAGATATTACTCAAGAAACCGTAAATGAAGCTGTAGATAAACTGCGGCAGGGGCTTTCTTCTGATCCGATTTTACGCGGTAAAGATGGCAGTGAGTTTGCTACGGTGTTTGAGTTTCCTGAAAATTTTGCGACGTTTTATAAATATGTTGAGGAAATGCGGGACAGTGATATTCATCAGTATGATGATATGTTGTTGCCAGCTAAACGTCCGGTGGAAGCCAGAGAAATTGATAATGTGATTGCCGAACTGGATGAAATAGATGTTGCCGAGTTGGTTAAACGTCAGAGTGTTATCCGGATTAAAGGTGCCGGTAAGTTTGAGGTTTTGTTCCAAGAATTTTTTGTGGCTATTAAGGATTTGAGTCTACAGTTTGATCGTCATTTGGATTTGGTTGCCAATCGTTGGCTGTTTTTGTATATGACACAGGCTCTTGATAAAAAGACATTGGCTGCTTTTTTTGCGGCGGATTTAAAAAAATGGCCGCAGCAGATTAGTCTCAATCTTAATCTGTCTTCAGTTTTTTCAAGGGAGTTCGTTGAATTTGCCCGACGCTTTTTAAAAGCGGAACAGAAAGTTTTGGTGGAAGTTCAGCTGATTGATGTTTTCAATAATTTACCGTTGTATTTTGAGGCAAAGGAAATTCTTCATAAAGGCGGGCACAAAATTGTCTTTGACGGTGTTAGTCCTGCCGCTTTGAAGTTGTTGAATTTGAAAACGTTGCAACCGGATATGGTTAAGTTGTTTTGGGAGCCGCTTCTGGAAGATGAACCGTTTAATCCTGCGTTGAAAGAAATTATTGATGTTATCGGCAGAGATAAGTTTATTCTGGCCAAGTGTGATTCCGATAAAGCGTTGAAGTGGGGTGTTTCATACGGAATTACGGCTTTTCAGGGGCCGTTTATGGATGATATTGAAATAGCCATGGTGCGTAATCGCTGTCCGGGAGCTGCCGGGTGTACGGCGCAGCAATGCCTGAAACGGCGGCGTTTGCTGTCCGGATCGTTGAAAGCGGTTTGTACTCACCCTGATGCTCTTGAAGATTTGTTGTGAGGAACCGGGATGTTTTTATTTAATAAAACAACACCAAAACTGCCGGAAAAGGTAACGGCGACAGAATATTCCACTTTTAAGCGGGATACGTTGATATTAGATTATTTGGCTAAAATTGATACGGAACTGCAAAATTATGGTGTGTTGTACGTTCATCTCAGCAAGTTACAGAGCCAAAAACTTAAGACAATGCAACGACAGAATCTGATTGAAACGTTTGAAAATGTTATCAAAAAAAATGGCGGTGAAATTTTTGGTTTGCCAAACGAAGATATGGTCGTGTTTTATCATGTGAATTCGGAAGAGGAAATTCAAGCCTGCTTAGTTAAAATCCGTTTCATGTTTCATGATGATCCGTTATTGCAAAATTCATTTGATTTGGAACAAGCCGGCTTTGTGAAATTTTATCATTTGGTAACACAGGCGGATGAGTTTAAAAAGACGGTTCAATCTCTTATGGAGAGCCTGAAAAATCAGACATTAACTGCAGGAACAAATGTTGCTGCAAAAACACCTCAAGCGGCGATGATGACGGCTTCGCGCAAGTTGCGTCGAGAGTTGACACCGGCAATGTTGGCTAAAGTGCAGAAAACATTAGCTATGGCGGATTTTTCAAGTCTTATTCGTCGCCAATCTGTTTGTGCGGTAATCGGTAAGTCTCCGCCGCAAATGATTTTTGATGAGGTATTTGTTTCTATTGCCGATTTGCGTGATATGCTTTTGCCGGATGTCGATTTGACGGCAAATCCATGGTTGTTTTTGCATCTGACAGAGACGCTGGACAAACGTGTTTTAGCCAGTGTTAGTCAGCATGATGACGGTTCTTTGACAAATAACTTCAGTATGAATTTGAATGTGTCGACCATTTTATCGGATGATTTTCTGGCGTTTGATGAGAATATTAATCCTTCTATGCGCTCGACTATTGTTCTGGAATTACAGTTGGTGGATATTTTCAGCGATATTAAGGCCTTTATTCTGGCCAAAACATTTGCTCAGTATCGTGGCTATAAAATTTGTATTGACGGGATAACGGTTGATAAACTGAAATATATTGATCGTGAACAGCTGAACGGCGATTTACTTAAAATTATATGGCATCCCTCCTTTATGGATATGGTGCGGGAAGACAGCCATTTTACAGATTATGTCAATCGTGCCGAAAGAGCAAAAATGATTCTCTGCCGCGTGGATGATCCGCAGGCGGTGGAAGTCGGGAATTCTCTGGGGATTAATCTTTACCAAGGACGTTATATTCAACGGTTATTGACTGCGCAACCGAAAAAGACGATTTTTAAAATCTGATTTATTTTCTATATTAACAGTTATTGGTGGCAAAATTTTTGATATATGCCTCAAATAAAACCCCGCTTTAGCGGGGTTTGGAGTATTTGCGTTATTTTAGTCTCTGATTTCAGCCTCATAAGCGTGGACGATTTGAGCGTCATCATCTTTTTCTTCGCGAGAGAGTTCACAGACTAAAAGTTTGTCAGCATCCATTAGGCTGTCAAAGACTTCAGTACTGATATCATTTAAGAGTAAAGTATCGTTATCATTGCGGTATAATAAGGCGGATTTTTCATCGCTGTCTAATTCAATGTGCGGATTGGATGGTTCCCCTTCACGCTGATAAAGCAACAGCATGACCTCATCTTCATCGTTAATCAGAAAGTCAAAAGTTTCAAAATCCTTGGTATCCATAATCTTATCCTCAGAAATAGTTATCTTGACTTTTATATTAAAGCATAATGATAGAAAAACAAGTCCTATGTTGATAGGTGTGTTAAATTTAATGAATTTTATCTGGGAATAGGATATTCTTGTGTTCAGAAAAACGGAGGATTGTTGAATGCAGACAGTTTTAAATCGTTTGATTGAGATGCTGAAATGGCCGGCAGCTTTATTTATGCTGGTAACGCTTCCTGCATTGATCCAATCATTGTCATGGTTTAATTTTGCGCGGCCGAGATATTTGGTTATGGCCGGCGGTTTTTTGATGTATTTTATTGCGCGGACAATGGCTGACTCTTCCGTTAAGGCCAGTATGCAGATTATTGCTCATGAGCTGACACATGCTTTTTTTGCTTTGCTGACACTTCATAAAGTGACGCACATTCGGGCGGCGGAGGATGATTCCGGCGGTTCTATGGGGTTTAAAGGTGAGGGAAATTGGCTGATTGTTATTGCGCCGTATTTTTTTCCGTTATTTGCTTTCTTTTTTATGTTAGCTGTTCCGTTATTCGGGCATTTTGCGCAGAGTTTGATTATGAACGGGGTTATGGGATATTTTATTGCGTATCATTTGGATACTGTTGCTTCGCAGATTAATGAAAAGCAAACTGATTTGCCCAAGGTTTCTTATAAGTTTTGTTTGATGTTTTTACCGGGAGCTAATTTGTGGATGATAGGCTTTATGCTGGCTTTTAACAGCAAGCTTTGGGTCGGTGTGACTCAGTATCATAAGTTGGTGATGTGGTTGACTGATCGAAACTGGCAATATGTTAAGAATATGTTTTTCTAAAAACTTATGATACAGTTTTCTGCATCCATGCTGACGGGTATTCCGATAGGAAGAATATGGCGCGCAGGAATGTGTCTGTAGGGAAAGTGCTTGATAACAGGGATGTTCAGCTGTCGGCAAAATGCATCAATGATTTCATCCGGTGTTCCGTCTTCCGGGTCAATAACTGTACAGTTAGTGAATTCTCCAAAGATAATTCCTTTTAACTCATTAAATCCTCGGGTTTGGCGTAATTGTTCCAGCCGTAAGTCAATCCAGTATGATTTGCCGCCGATATCTTCCAGCAACAGAATTTTTCCGCTTAAATCAGGCATATAGTTTGTGCCTGACAGGTAGGATAATGCCGTTAAATTACCGCCGACAATCGGTGCTTCGGCAAAACCCGGAATGACTGTTTTTCCCCCGCTGCAGTGAGTTTTTTCACCACTGATGAGTGAGCGAAAATCATGATCGGGCAGGGCGTAAGCTCTGTCATTTTTTATGTCTTCTTTCAGTATTAATCCGGTGTAAGATGGGCTGCTGCTTTGTGCGTAAATTGCATTTTGGAGAACGGTGACATCGCTTAAGCCAAAAATCGGTTTAGGATGGGTTTGGATAAAGTCATAATCTAAATAGGGCAGAATGTAAGAGCTTCCGGCACCGCCGCGTGATGTGAAAATCGCTTTAATGCTGTCATCACGATAGAAGTTCATTATGTCTTCTGCGCGTTGTTGCGGTGTGCCGCCCATATATCGCCATTGGGCATATGTGTGCGCGCCTAAAACAGGTTTTAACCCCAAACTTTGCAGATATTTTAACCCTGGGTCGATATCTCCTCGGTTGATAAACGAGGAGGGAGTTATTATTCCTACTTTATCTTCAGGTTTTAGGCAGAACATTATTTTATTGCTTTCAAAATTGTTTTGCAGAATTCAGGTAAGGTATTGTCACGAGCCCCCATAATGATAATTCGGTCTCCGGGGCGGGCGGTATCGGCTATAAATTGTCCGCATTCCTCTCTTGTTTCAAAAAATAAGGCTTGTTTGCCTTTTTTCTTGGCGTAATTAACCAAATCTTGTGAAGATATATCACGGGTAACGGAGCCTCCGGCAAAATAGATTTCCGGCAGCAGAAGCAGGTCTTGATTATCCATTTGAGCCGTAAATTCATCGATGATTTGTTTGCCCATCATTCGCATCGGGGTGAAACCATGTGGCTGGAACATCATGATAAGGCGTCCTGTGTAGCTTTTGAGTGCTGAGACAGAAGCTTTGACTTTGTCGGGATTATGAGCAAAATCGTCAATTACCGTTATATTATTTTGTGTCCCGACAACTTCCAGCCGGCGGTGGGTTCCGAGAAAAGTTTCCAATGTTTGAGCTGCGGCAAATTTATCAATTCTCAGTAATGAACAGGCGGCAATTGCCGCAAGTGCATTGGAGACATTAAAGTGTCCGATAAGTTTGAGAGTAAAGTCTTTGCCGTCCAGTGTGTATTTTATTCCGTGGGGTAATGGTTTGATGTTGTCTGCATAAAAATCTGCTTGGGGATTTTTAATAGAGAATGACAGGTTTTGTCTTTGCGGGTTTTTTATGTCGGCACAGGCAAGGCAGTCCGCATTGATGACAACGCCGTGTTTGGCACGGAGGGCAAAATCTCCAAATAATTTTTGTAATTCGGGGATAGGTTTGTGGTCAATGGATATGTTATTGATGACGGCAATATAAGGATGATATTTTTCGATTGAACCATCGCTTTCATCTGCTTCGATTACGCAGGAATCTCCGTTATTGTAAATGATATTTGGGATGCCCGGCAAGTCGGCATAATTAAGTAACAGACCACCGTCAATCATTGTCGGTTTTTTCCCGAGGCGGTCAAGAATATAGCCAATCATGGCGGTTACGGTTGTTTTGCCGCTGGTGCCGCCGACAGCAATGTTATTGGGATATTTATGGAAAATTTCAGCCAATAGGTCAGAGCGTTTTTTGACCGGAATGTTTTTACTTAAAGCAGCTTTGATATCCGGGATACTGCTTTCGACGGCACTGGATACATAAAGAACATCTAAGTCATCCGTAATGGCGGAACCGTCTTGAGGATAAATTTTGATTCCCAGTTTTTCGAGAGCTTCGCGGTTGGCACCATCTTTGCCTTGGTCAAAGCTGCGATCGGAACCGCGTACATCGTGTCCCTGATGCTTAAGAATTTGCGCAAGGGCACTCATGCCGCTGCCAGAGATGCCGCAAAAGCTGGTTTTTGCCATAAGATAGTCCTTTCAAAATTAGAGAGCGTCGAGGGTTGATTTTTCCCGAGCCTGCATAATGGTGAGGTTTTTATATTCAATCGTGATATAGCTTTCGCCGTTGCCATCAACGCTGACGCTTAAAGCTGCGCCGACTTTTCCGTTTTCAAAAGTTGCATAGAGAAAGGCTTCTCCGTTTTGCAATTCTTGTAAGAAATCAGGGTTGCCGAGAGCTTGTTCTTGAGGAATAGTTTCCGTCTTTGTTTTGCCGTTTCCGAGGTCCGTGATTTTGTCAACGTTAATGACTTTCGGTGTGTAGAATTGTTGGGCATTGCCGTATTTCTGTTCTAATAAGTGATAATATTGCTGATAGACTTCCAGCACTTTTTCTGCCGAAGGGGTATCGTTAATAAAGTTGCCGTAAGCAATTATCCGCCAAAGTTCGTTTTCAATACCGAAAGTGAGGATGATTTCGCGGAATGTGCTCACTTTTTTAGGCAGATGGCTGGCTGTGAAGTTATTTACATAATCTTTTTGCCCGATAGGTGTAAGGGTTACGCCGTCTTTTTTAACTTCGTCATAGGTTGCCCCCCAAGTCAGGCCAAAAGGTGCCGACTCATGTTCTTTGAGGGTTTTGTTTTGCGCTTTTAATTCTTTAGATTTTTTTGCCTTTTTGAGTTTTTTCTGGTGAGAGCGCAGCAATGGTGAATCAATTTTTATTTCATTCGGTTTACTGTTAAGCAGCCGACCTGCGTTTTGTTTGGCTTGTTCTGCATTCTCTTCGGTTTTAATTTCATCAGAGATAAGCAGCGAATCGTAAAAATTGTTATTTGCTTGTGCCATAGCAGCTGCACAATGGAAAATGGCGGTCAAAGCAGATAATCCGATAGCCCATAATCCTTTTTTCATGGCGTTGTCCTTGTTAATTTGTCAGAAAAAAATTGAACAGTGTTCATCTTTGGGGTAGTATAGTTTAAAATTCCAAATATTAAGTTAATATAAGATGACAAATACAAAAGACAATATCCGCAGGGTTTTAATTACCAGGGGGCGGCAGCTGGTTAAAGACAAAGGTGCCGATTATTTGACTGCTCGTAAGCTGGCTGAAGCATCAGGTTATTCTGTCGGTACGATTTATAATCAGTTTGGTACGATGGATAATTTTGTTCTGGAGCAAAATAAGCAGACATTGGACGAGCTTATTCATTTTCTGATGCGTACACCGAAAGGTGAAACGTCTTACCAGATGCTGAATCGTTATCTTGATGCTTTTGTTGCTTTTGTGATGACTAACAGTAATTTGTGGTTTTTGTTATATAATTTTCATTTGCACGCGGAGTATGGTAAATTGCCGAAGATTTATCTGCGTAAGCTGATTTCTGTTACGAGAATTTGGGAGCCGGCATTTAATAAAGTTTATTCTTCTTTGTCGGTTAAAGAGCGGCAGTTGGCACGTCAGGTGTTATGGTTGACGTTATTCTCCATGAGTTCTTTTTTAACGACCAATGCGCTGGATAATTTTAGTAAAATTAATAAGAAAAGTTTATGTAAGCTGTTGCTGAATACTTATATGGCCGGTTTGACGGTGTTAAAGTGAGGGCTTGGGATGGAAATTTTATGGCATGTTTTTTTCAAAATCACGGCATATGTGAATAGTCCGGAATTTTTACGGCGTTTTTTTGATAATAGGTTTTATTTGATTTTGTTGGTGATTATTTTGATGAGATTCAAATATACCACCTATCGCAGTATGTGGGTGAGTGCTTTGGTGAATATTCCCGGAACGTTTTTGCATGAATTGATGCATTATTTGGTGGGATCATTTCTGAATGCCAGGCCGGTTAATTTTACAATTTTTCCGCAGCGTAGTCTTGAAGGGGATTATGTTATGGGAAGCGTGGGGTTTAGCAATATTACTTTTTATAATGCCGTGCCGTCGGCGATGGCACCGTTATTGTTGTTGCCGATAGCTTTTTATTTAAATCGTTATGGTTTGCCGCTGATGCGCCCGACATTTTTTAATTATATTTTATATGTGTTGCTGCAGACGATTATTATTGAAAACGCCATTCCGTCGGCAGCGGATTTTAAAGTTGCGCGAATGTATTTGAGCGGTGTGCTGCTTTATACGGTGTTAGGATTGTCTTTGTTGATGATGTTGTAAAAAAGTCCCGGATTTTCCGGGACTTTTTTATTTTTCTAAAGCACGGACAATTTCTTCCGTGACTTTTTTGGCATCGCCGTAAAGCATGATAGTATTGTCAGCGTAAAACAGCGGATTTTCTACGCCGGAGTAACCGGTTGCCAGTGAGCGTTTAACAAAAAAGACGGTTTTGGCTTTTTCAACGTCTAATATCGGCATGCCGTAAATCGGCGAATCGGGATTTGTTTTTGCTTGCGGATTGGTGACGTCATTGGCACCAATAACGTAGGCAACATCAGCAGTCGCAAATTCGCGGTTGATATCTTCCAATTCAAATACATCGTCATAAGGAACGTTTGCTTCTGCCAGCAGGACGTTCATATGTCCCGGCATTCTTCCGGCAACCGGATGAATGGCAAATTTTACTTCTACTCCGTATTTGGCGGCCAAATCCGTAGCCATTTCTTTTAGGATGTGTTGCGCTTGAGCAACAGCCATTCCGTATCCGGGAACGATGATAATTTTGTTAGCATTTTCCATAATAAAGGCAGCGTCTTCAGGGTTTCCGGTTTTGGCGGTACGTTGCAGACCGTCAGATTCTCCGGAGGTGTTTTTGTTATCGGTTCCGTAGCCGCCCAACATAACATTCAGCAAAGAGCGATTCATTGCTTTAACCATGATGTAGGATAAAATTGCTCCGCTGGCTCCGACGATGGAACCGATGATAATTAATAAAGTGTTGTTCAGGGAAAAACCGATACCGACAGCAGCCCAGCCGGAATATGCATTGAGGATTGAGATAACAACCGGCATATCGGCACCGCCAATTGGTAAAATCAATAAAAATCCGAGCAAGACGGATAAGGCGGCCAAGATATAAAACAGGTTTCTGTCGCCGGTGGTGATGAACCAAACGCAGGTCATGATAACTGTAAGGCCGATGATTAAATTCAGGAGTTGTTGTCCGGGGAAAATTAAGGCTCGGGCGGAGATTAACCCCTGAAGTTTGGCAAAAGCAATAACTGAACCGGAAAAAGCCACAGCTCCAATCAGCATTCCCAAAGATGTCTCCAGATAGCGGTCTGTGCCGGCCAAAATTTCGGCCAATGCAATAAATACGGATGACAATCCGCCTAATCCGTTAAAGGCGGCAATCATCTGCGGGAGAGAGGTCATTTTAACTTTCAGGGCACTCCAAATACCGATTAGGCCGCCGCATAAAAAGACGGCGAGAATCCAAGCATATTCACTTACTAACGGGGAATAGAGCGTTACGGCAATTGCGATGGTCATGCCTATCATGCCCAAGATGTTTCCGCGTCGAGCCGTTTCAGGAGAAGATAATCCGCGAATCGAAAGAATTAATAAGATTGCGGCAAGCAGATAGATAAAGGATAAACAAGTATGACTCATTATTTGCTCTCCTTTTTTGGGGTTTTCTTACGGAACATGAGCAGCATTCTGTGAGAGACGGCGAATCCGCCAAAGATGTTGACGGCAGCTAGAAATACGGCAATCAGTCCCATGATTTTGGAGCTGTTCATTTCGTTAATTCCGGCAGTAATTAGTGCGCCGAGGATAACAATGCCGGAAATGGCGTTGGATACGCTCATCAGCGGTGAATGTAATGCCGGTGTGACGCCCCAGACGACGAAATAGCCGACAAAACAAGCTAACATCAGGATGGTCAACAGTGTCCAAATATCCATATTTATACTCCTAAAAAAGACGGGTGAATGATTTTGCCGTCAAAGCATAGGCACGTTCCTTTAATCAATTCATCATCAAAATTATAATTGAGTTTTTGGTTTTCCTTGTCATACATAATTTCAAGGAAGTTAAAAATGTTTTTGGCAAAAAGCGGACTGGCAGAAGCGGGAAGGGTGGCTGCCAGATTGGAGTTTCCGATGACAGTGACACCGTTAATGACCGTGATTTTATTATCTTCTGAGCCTTCGACATTACCGCCGCTTGAAGAAGCCATATCAATAACAACGGAATCTGTCGGCATTCCTGACAACATGGCCTTGGTAATCAGTCGGGGAGCCGGTAGTCCGGGGATGAGGGCAGTAGTGACCGCGAAATTTGTTTGAGTCAGTTGACGAGCGACGGCTTCTTGTTGTTTTTGCCGATAATCAGCAGAGGTTTCCTTGGCATAGCCGCCGGCTGTTTCAAAATTTTCATCAGATTTGACTTCCAGAAATTTGCCGCCCAGAGATTCCACTTGTTCTTTGACTTGTGGGCGAACATCAGAGGCGTAAACAACGGCTCCAAGGCGTTTGGCTGTTGCTATGGCTTGCAGACCTGCGACTCCTGCACCAAGAATAAGTGCTTTGGCTGGGGCAATCGTGCCGGCGGCGGTCATCATCATTGGGACGGCAGACGGTAAATGACTGACGGCTTCAATAACTGCTTTATATCCGGCTAAATTACTTTGGGATGACAGAATATCCATACTTTGTGCTCGGGAAATGCGAGGCATAAGTTCCAGAGCAAAACAGGTTAGTCCTAAATGGGCAAAAGTTTCAATACGGCCGCGATTGGTCAATGCTTGAAAATTAGCAAATATGGCTGTTCCCGGTGCTAGGTAGTTTTCTTCGCTTGGTTCCGGAGCCCAGACTTTCAGAACGGCTGCTGCTTTTTTATAAGTTTCTTCAGCTGTTGCTTTTATCTCAGCTCCGGCTTCTCGATAATTTTCATCGTTAAAACCGGAAGCTTCTCCGGCTCCGCTTTGGATGTTGATATCAATCCCCATATATTTATATTTTTTGACGATGTCCGGGGTTGCGGCAACCCGGGTTTCTCCGTTTTTTATTTCTTTAGGGATGGCGATGCGCATATTTTATCCTTTATGTGAAATTTAAGGTTTTTAAGATAGAGATAATATAGTAAGTTTGAGATGTTTTAACAACGGAATTTTTAAGAATATGAAAATATTAGCAGAATTGTTTATGACATTTTTTAAAATCGGACTGTTTACTTTCGGTGGCGGTTATGCGATGATTCCTTTGCTGCAGGCCGAATTAGCACGAAAAAAGAAATGGGTAACAGATGAAGAACTGATGGATTATTACTGTATCGGTCAATCAACTCCGGGGATTATTGCCGTGAATGTCGCGACTTTTATCGGCTGCAAAAAAGCTCAGATTAAAGGTGCGATTGTGGCGACGATGGGAATTATTGCACCTTCGTTGGTCATTATCATATCTTTGGCTCATATCTTAAATTTATATATGGATAATCCGTATGTTGCCCATGCTTTTGCCGGTATAAGAATTGTGGTCACGGCATTAATTGCAGAGGCTGTTTTAGGGTTATGGAAAAAGGCAATAACCGATAAATGGGGCTGGGGCGTTTTTATTGTTTCTCTGGGATTGTTATTGGGCTTGAATGCTTCTCCGATATTATTGGTTGTTTTAGCTGCGGCTTTGGGGCTTGGGCTGAATTATGTAAGGAGCCGAAAATGATATATGCATTGTTGTTTTTTGAATTTTTCAAAATCGGTTTGTTTGCTATTGGCGGCGGACTGGTGACAGTTCCTTTCCTTTTTGATTTGACGGTTCGTTATGATTGGTTCACAGCGCAGGATTTGGCGGATATGATTGCTGTTTCAGAATCAACGCCAGGGCCTTTGGGGGTTAATATGGCAACTTATGTCGGTTATCGTACAGGCGGGTTTTTGGGTGCTGTCGCGGCAACTATCGGTTTGGTGTCGCCATCAGTAATTATTATCGTCATCATTGCTAAATTGCTGCGGAAATTTGGGCAATCAGCTTGTGTTCAGGATGTGTTAGGCGGCGTGCGTCCTGCCGTATTGGCTCTGATTTTGTTTGCGGGAATTGTTATTGGTAAATTAGCACTGACGTCTTGGGAAAATGCGTTTATCGGCGCGATTTTTCTGGCTGCAATACATTTTATCAAGTGGCATCCGATAGTTTACATCTGCCTGGGAGCATTGCTGGGACTGGTGTTGAGATTGTAAGTTATGCACAGGAATAAATTCCGCTTAAAGACTTTATTCCTCTAACTTTAAGGTGTGTTTCTCTGCTTTATTTTCTTTTAACGATAGTTTTGAATTGCAAAATTTGAAATTTTGTGATAGAGGTTAAGTGTATTCAACAACTGAGAGGAGAATATGCTAATGTTTAAGTTTTTATTATTTATTTTGCCAGGCATTTTTTATTCGGCAGAAATTATGGCTGCGGTTAAACCGAGTTTTGATTGCGCTAATGCGCAGACAGAAGCGGAGAAACTGGTTTGTGCCGATGATGAATTAGCCAAACTGGATAATGAACTGGCTGAGTGGTATGAATTGGTCATTGAATGCGGCAATGAGCGCTTTCATCGTTATAATGCAGATGACAGTGATTATTGGATAAAAAAACGGGATAATTTTAGCTGTAATCCTCAAACCGCTGATAAGAAATCATGTTTACTTTCTTTGTATAATTATCAGATTCAGATGTTAAAGAATCGTATGCTGAGGTTTGAATTAAATATTGCTGAGACTGGGTGTATGTATAGTCATTGGAAACCGTCGGCTTATTGTAATTTTGAAAAGGTGGAGGCCTTACTTGCGGAAGGAGCTGATATCAATGGTATTTCTTCAGACAGTTGTTTTAACGGAAGAGTATTTTATACGGCTTTATCTTCTCCGGAAATGTTAGATTATGTATTAAAACACGGAGCTAAAATCGGCCTTAAAAATCCTGAACCTTGTCCGCAAGGAGAATTAAGTAGGTCGAGGATAAATATGGTCAAATTGGTAAAATTGGGCGCGAATGTGAATGTCCAAGTCGGACTAGAGGGATCCGTAATACAAGCATTGGTTAAGAATAGTAGATCTTTAGATGAAAAGGTACGTATGAAGGTTAAATTTTTACTGGATAACGGGGGAGATCCTAATCTCCCAGATAAAGAGGGAAATACACCTTTGATAGTTTTGTTTATGTATACCATTAAGCAAAAAACATTTCCTCATGATTATGAAGGAACGGTGCAGGTTATTGAATTGTTAAAACAATATGGGGCGGATATTCACCATAAAAATAACAAGGGATATGATGCGCTATACTATCTGGAAAACAGTCCTTATGAAATTGATAAAAATTATTATGAAATCTTTAAACAACTCCTAACTGAGAAAGGGAAAAAATAATGACTACTTATGAATATAAAAATTCTTCGGTGGAAACAGTGCGCAAATTTGTCACCAACGGAGAAGGTAATCCTGAGAGTGGTATATTCACGATACTTCGGAGAAGCGTTATCCGACACATGGATTAGGCATAAATCTGCAGGGAAAAACAGCCGCGTTTATTCGAGATTATATCAATGCGCTGAATACCTCTGAGGATGATGAAAATAAGTTTAATCCGGATGATCCTGTAAAACATTATGTTTATAATGAAACAGAGTCCCGATGGATGGTGGATGAAACAACGAAAGATAAAACTTTATTGGCTGAAATTAATTGGCTGACAGATAATGATTCCCAACGTTGGAATCCTAATACACCTAAATTACCGTTTGTGTATGAAACAAATATGGGAATTGATCATGATGATGAAGTGGTTCGGCTTGTCAGTAGAGCAGATCAAAATGAACAGGCTTTTGACAGGGTTGTTTATCCGGCTTATTTAACAGGTAAGTCAACGGATGATTATAAAATCAAAGGCGTTATAGAGGCCATTGGAGAGAGTATCTGGAATGGGTTGAATGAAGCTGAACGACTGGCTTTATATTCATTGAATTATAATTCAGGTTCTTTGATTGGAGAAAAACTGAAAAATGCCTTGGATTTATATGTCAATGGCGTAGATGAAGATGCTAGATTTATCGGAAAACTGGAAGCTTGGTATCAGATTTTGTATGCTTCTAATTCTTCGAATAGCAAAGGGATACAAAATCGTCGTTTTATGGAAGCTTGCGCTTTTATGGGAGAAGTTTTAGATGAATTGCCGACGCCGGATACAGCTTATTGTGCGATTTCAGGTATTGACAGTTATCATAAGGCAGACACTGTTGTGGCTTATATGAATTGGCGTTTAATGGATATGAAAGCTAAATTATCTAAAATTTCTGGTTATAACGTTGCATTCTTGAGTTATATTCAGGCACATTTTGCGGAGGCTGTTCAGAAATTTTTACAATATAAAGAATTTCCGAAAACTGTAGAATTAGATAAATTGTTCCAAACATGGAATTTATATACAGATTCCGGGATTGCTAATTCAAGTGATAAACCATTGGGCTATTTGGGCTATAAGGGTATCGAGGGAGATGATTTAGATGATATTGTTTATATTTCCGGTAATGAGCAAGATTTACAAGTAAATGTCAGAAATGGAAATAATATAATTTATGGGGGGCGTAGAGGAAGTGGCATTTCTTGTGGAGATGGTGATGATGTTATTCATTCTTTTGAAGGAAACGATGTTATTTTTCCGGGCAATGGTAATAATCTTATAGATCTTAAAGGTTATCCTATCTGGAAGAAAGTTTATATAACGAATAGCACGTTTGGGACGGATCGTATTATAAATTTTGATCCTGTTTATCATAACTATAGCTACCCATTAGGGTATTTATCAGTGGTTGAGGATGGTAATATTACAACAATTATTACCGAGGGCGGTAATAAAATTATTGTTGAACAAGTAAAATATTGATATGAGTAGAAAAATCCCCGTTCCTGTCAGAACGGGGATTTGGGATTACATATCCAAAGCTTTGCGGTAGGTTTCCAAAAGGATTTCCTGTTCGTCGCGGTCGGCGGCGTTCATTTTGCGCAATTTGAGAATCGTACGCATAATTTTAACGTCAAATCCGGCACCTTTGGCTTCGGCAAAAATGTCGCGGATGTCAGATGCAATCGCAGCTTTTTCTTCTTCAAGGCGTTCAATTCTTTCAATCAGAGAACGCAGTCTGTCTACGGCAATACCGCCAACTTCAGTCATTTCAGTCACTCCTTGTGTTATTATGTTTTCGCTGACTTTAGCAAAGACAGTGCTTTTTGACAAGTAATAAATTTGTCTGACAAAAGGTTTAAATAAACAGCTTGTTAATATATTTGTTGCTATATTACCGCTAATAAAAAAGGTTTAACAGTAAGGACAAAATAATATGCCACAAATGACTCGTACTAAAATTCTGGCCACTATCGGACCGTCTACTGCGACTAAGGAAAAAATTGCGCAGTTGATTGATGCCGGGGCTGATGCTTTTCGTTTTAATTTTAGTCACGGAACGCACGAGGAACACAAAGAACGTTACAATACCGTTCGTAAATTGGCAAAAGAAAAAAACTTACATATCACCATCGTTGCGGATATGCAGGGACCTAAGCTGCGTGTCGGTGAATTTAAGGATGGTAAAATTGAACTTAAAAACGGTCAGAAGTTTATTTTAGATATGGACAGCACGCCCGGAGATGAAACCCGCGTCAATCTACCGCATAAGGAAATTTTTGCGGCTCTTAAGCCGGGCGATGATTTGCTGCTGAATGATGGCAATATCCGGTTGCACGTTGAAAAATGCGATGCGTCAAGCGCGGAAACAACTGTTGTTGTCGGTGGGCCGTTGTCCAGCCATAAAGGGGTTAATCTGCCGAATATCAAACTGCCGATTTCTGCAATTACCGAGAAAGACCGTGCGGATATCGAATTTGCGCTTAAACTCGGCGTAGATTGGATTAGCTTGTCCTTTGTGCAGCAGGCTGAGGATGTGCGCGAAGCGCGCAAGCTTATCGGTGACCGTGCATGGATTATCTCTAAATTAGAAAAGCCGAGCGCCATTGAAGAGCTGGATGAGATTATTCAGCTTTCTGACGCAATTATGGTAGCGCGCGGCGATTTGGGGGTTGAGTGCCCAATTCAAACCGTTCCTGTTATGCAGAAGAAAATTGTGTCTGCCTGCCGCAAATATGGCCGCCCGGTCATTATTGCAACTCAGATGCTGGAATCGATGATTAAAGCTCCGACTCCGACGCGTGCTGAGGTTTCCGATGTGGCTACCGCCGTATATGACGGCGCAGATACGGTTATGCTTTCAGCAGAAACCGCCGCAGGGGATTTTCCTGTGGAAGCTGTTCGTATGATGAATAATATTATTCAGCAGGTGGAGAGCGATCCGTTGTTTTATACTTTGATGCAGTCTTCACGTTTGACGCCGAAACATGCCGGCGAAGCAGATTCTATAACGTTTGCTGCCAGTGAGGTGTCTTGTGTTTTGAAAAACGTGGCTGCTATTGTGACTTATACAGCTTCAGGTTTGACAACATTTTTAACGGCCCGCGAACGTCCGAATCTACCGATTTTAGCTATTACTCCGGATTTGACTGTTGCTCGTCGTATGGGAATTGTTTGGGGAGCTAAAAGCTTTGTCAATAAAGACAGTTTTAAAAGCTTTGATAAAGTGGAAGACATCGCTCGTAAAATAGCCGTAGAAAACGGTTTTGCCAAACCCGGACAGCACATTATTATTACAGCCGGTTTTCCTCTCGGCAAGAAGGGGAGGACTAATATGTTGCATACGGTCTACATCCCGGAATAAACTTGCAAAAGGCCTGTCATGCTTGTGATTTTTTCACTCGTGTAACTAGATGTACACGTCGTTCAAAAATTACTTCGCAGCACAGGCCTTTATCAAGTTTATTTCAGCCTACTACTCAACTCATTCTCCAAATTTATTCTGTGCGCACGCTATTCAAACTTTTGGTTTAGTGGCGTTCAAAAATTACTTCGCAGCACAGGCCTTTATCAAGTTTATTTCAGCCTACTA
>CANDEX010000022.1 GCA_947383875.1 uncultured Azospirillum sp.
TGATTTACGAATTAACTGATTAATTGTAGGCATCACTAATTTCCTTAAAATTAAAATACATTTCTTAACATAAAACACCCGATTCACAAAACATCACTGTTTTGCGGAACAGGGCTAAAACTACAGCAGAACGAGAACGAGTCTGGGTTTGCGTCATTTTAATTTCACTCATCTCCTTTACGACAAGGTTCAAAGTTTGAGCGCATACTAGATTAACGCGCCACAATAGTCAACAGCTTTTTTACAAAAAAATCCGTTTTTGAGTCTAAAAATCATTTACCTTCTTTTAACCTTTCCAACACCGGCACGCGCAAAACGTTTCTCAGACTCTGTTTAACAAAACACCCGAGTCGCGCACACCAAACATCCGACACGACACTTTGAGTCCATTTTGAGTCCATTCACAAACCAACATACCGGCGTCAAAAATCGTGCCAAACAGGTATAACCGATAAAAACCTCTTGCTTTTGACAGCATAAAAGACTACCCTTTGCCCATTGTGAACTCTTTATATAAGGATGAATAATGACAACCGATACTGATTTGCATTCAGCCCGCAGAACCATTGATAAAGAAATCGAAGCCCTGCGCATGATGGAAAGTAATATTGATGACAATCTGACCAAGGCACTGGATTTAATGCAGAAAACCACAGGCCGGGTCATCATCACCGGAATGGGTAAATCCGGACACGTCGGTGCTAAAATTGCCGCCACAATGGCCTCCACCGGAACCCCGTCATTTTTCGTTCACCCCGGAGAAGCCAGTCATGGCGATTTGGGCATGGTAACCGCCAATGATATCGTTGTTGCCATCTCTAATTCCGGTGAAACCAAAGAGTTGTCTGACATCATCATTTATTGTAAACGCTATGGAATTCCGCTGATTGCCATCACTAAAAATCCCAACAGCTCTCTCGGCCGCGCCGGCGACATTCTGCTGAAATTGCCTGACGACGGTGAAGCCTGCCCGCTTGGTTTGGCTCCGACATCTTCCACAACCGCCACCATGGTATTGGGAGATATCTTAGCAATTTGCTTATTGGAACGCAAAGGATTTTCCAAAACAGATTTCAAACAACGCCACCCCGGCGGAAAACTTGGTTCTTTTCTGCAAAAAGTGTCTGACCTAATGCATAAAGGCAATGAAATCCCCTTGATTTCCGAAAATGCCTCAATGCAAAATGCCTTATTGGAAATGACCTCTAAAATGTTGGGATGTGTCGGCATCACCGACCAAAACGGCAAACTCATCGGCATCATTACCGATGGCGACCTGCGTCGGTGCATCTCTCAGGATATGCTCAACAAAAACATTGCCGAAGTCATGACCCGCAATCCCAAAACCATCACGCCGGACATATTAGTTGCCGAAGCCGTTAATACAATGAACAACACCGGCAAGGGAATAACTCAGCTTTTTGTGGTTGAAGAAGAAAAACCGGTTGGCATTATCCACCTCCATGATTGTCTGCGCGCAGGAGTAGCCTGAGTGTTTGATTCTCATAAAATCGATGCCTACTTTAACGGTGAAAAAAATCTCCGGCTTCAAACGGAAACGGCTTTGTCGCGCCGCGCCAAAATTATGCGCTGGGTCAAACTGGTTCTTCCCTGTTTGGCTGCGCTTCTTATCGGCTTGTTGATTATCATTCCTCATTTGCAAAATGACGATTCTCGCTTTGACATGGACATCACTCGCCCCAAAAAAGGCGAGCTTGAGAAACTGCATATGGAACAAACCGTTTTCTACATCACCGATGCAGAAAACAAAGTAAATAACTTTAACGCGGATAAAATTGATGAAACCGAACCGGGATCGAAATTATTGAAATTAATTAACCCGCAAGGAATTATCCCCGGTTCTAATCAGACGTGGATTAATATTCAGGCACCGGTCGGATACTTTAACCAAGCCAATAATGTCTTGCAACTGATAGATAACGTCGAAATGTTTTACAGTGACGGCATGACCGCTCACAGCACGGAAATGTTTTTTGATTTTAAACACTCCAAAGCTTACGGTATTAAACCTGTAACCGTTGACGGTGAAACCAGTCACATTGAAGCGGAAGGCTTTGAATACGACAATAAAAAAAATCTGCTGACATTTACCGGTAAAACTTACATCACCATTCCAGAAGAACAATTAAAAGGCAACAACTGATGCAAAAATTTGTATATTTTTCGGCTTTGTTTACAGCTCTGATGACGGCGTCCATTCCCGCCGCTCAAGCTGAAGATATCCACTTAACCGCTGATGACAAAGTCGAGTGGCACCAGAATGAACAAAAAATGATAGCCATCGGCAATGCTGTCGCGACCCAAAAAGATATGAACATCCGCGCAGACAAAATGACAGCCTTTTACGAAAGCAGCAAAAAAGGAGGAGAAAAAGCGCGCACCAACATCCGCGACATTCAAGCACAAGGCGGCGTTGTCATGACGGCACCATCCGCCAAAGCTTACGGAGACAACATGACCTATAACCTGATTGATGATATCATGGTCTTAAAAGGCTCCCCCGTTTCAAAAATTATTACCAATGACGGCAAAATCATTACCGCCACCGACAACATCACCTACTATCCGTCAAAAAATAAAGCCATTGCTTCGGGTGATGTCATCGCCAAAGATGACGACAGCACAATTTATTCTAATAAGATGATTAGCTATTTCACCAAAAACAGCAATGGACAATCAGAACTGGATAAAGTGGAAATTTATTCGGACAACAAGGAAGTTAAAATTATCAATGATCAAGCCGTTGTCACCGGCGAACAAGGCATTTATCTCCCCAAAATCAACAAGGTTCGTTTATACCGTAATGTTGTTATTAATCAAGATGGTAATATCTTAAAAGGAGATTATGCCGAAACAGACCTGAAAACCGGCATTAGCCGCGTTCTCTCAGATAAAAAATCCGGCAAACGCGTTTCCGGCATTTTCATCGAAAAAGATAAAAATGAAAAAGAAGCTAAAACTCCGGCAGAAAAGAATACAAAACCGGAAAATCAAACAACCGACTGGAACCTTAAATAAGCAAAGCACCTAAAATGAATAAATTTGATTCCGTTTCTACTCTTGAAGTTTTTAATATCGGCAAAAAATATAAAAACCGTCCGGTACTGCGTAACGTATCATTAAATGTTCGCCGAGGTGAAGCTGTTGGCTTGCTCGGCCCAAACGGTGCAGGAAAAACAACTTGCTTTTACTGCGTCACCGGCCTGATTACGCCGGATTACGGCGATGTACACATAGACGGACACGACATCACTAATTTACCGATGTATCGGCGTGCACGCATGGGAATTGGCTATTTGCCACAAGAAGCATCCATTTTTCGGGCTTTAACGGTAGAAGAAAACATCAAAGCGATTCTGGAAATTGTTATTGATGATGAAAGCCGACGGGAAAATATGCTTGAAGAATTGCTGTCAGAATTCTCCATTGCCCATCTGCGTAAATCACCGGCTATAGCCTTATCCGGTGGAGAAAGACGCCGACTGGAAATCGCCCGCGCACTGGCCAGCCAACCAAATTTTATTCTGTTGGATGAACCCTTAGCCGGTATTGACCCGATTGCCGTCGGTGAAATACGCAACCTTGTTTCTCAACTAAAACACCGCGGTCTCGGGGTTTTAATTACCGACCACAATGTCCGCGAAACATTGGATATTACTGACCGTGCTTACATTTTACACGGTGGAACTGTTTTGATGGAAGGGAAACCGGATGAAATTGTCAACAACAAAGAAGTCCGCAAAGTCTACCTGGGTGACAACTTCTCCATGTAACCCGTGAAACGGATGCGCGCATGGCTCTTGCTCCCAAAATAGAAATCAGACAATCACAGTCACTGTTAATGACTCCGCAGCTGCGGCAAGCCATTAATTTGTTGCAAATGTCGAACTTGGAACTAAACGAGCTGGTAACCAAAGAACTGGAAACCAATCCGCTTCTTGAACGTGAAGATGACAGGTTGAACGCCAACGAGCCACGGCAACAAACTATTGACGATTACGATACCCCCCATTCAGAAATTGAAGATACATCATCGGATATTGATTACGATAACAGCTTTGATGATGATTTTGGCAGTGACCGAGAAGGATATGACATCCCCTCTGATGCAGATTGGAAAGACTACCGCCCCGAACACATCTCAAATCCGGACGATAATTTTGACTACTTTGAACAAAAACTGGCAGCAGGCAAATCTCTTTACGCTTTTCTGGATGAGCAGATACAATTAAATTTCAGCACTCAAAGAGAAAAAATCATCGCGGCCAGACTATGCGAATTTTTAGATGCTGCGGGATACTTTCGCGGCAATTGCGCAGTAATAGCCCGGCGACTGGGCATCGCTGAAATCGAAGTCACAAATATTCTGCAAAAACTAAAAACCTTTGAACCTGCCGGCATCTTTTCATCATCTCTCGCCGAATGCCTGACAATCCAACTAAAAGACTTAAATCGTCTTGATCCCTTTATGGAAATTTTAATCAATCATCTTGACTGGGTGGCAGAACGTCGCTTTAAAGAGTTGAAAAAACTCGGTGGTTTTAATGATGACGATTTAAGCTCCATGCTGTCTGACCTCAAAGCTCTAAATCCTAAACCGGCAGCAGACTTCAATCACGATCTTACCTCCTACATTATCCCTGATGTTTTTGTAAAAACAAACAAATACGGAGAATATTTAATTGAACTCAATTCTCTTTCCTTACCCAAAATTTTGATAAACAGGGAATACTATAGCGAAATCCGCCACCTCAGTTCCCAAAATAAAGAGGCAAAACGCTATTTAAAAGACCGCATGAGTTCCGCCAATTTTTTGGTCAAAGCTTTACACCAACGCGCCTCAACCATTTTACGCGTCACCGAAGAAATCGTCAAACGCCAGCGGGACTTTTTTGAAAAAGGCATTGAACACCTCAAACCCATGCTGCTGCGCGACGTTGCCGAAGCTCTGGAAATGCACGAAAGTACCATCAGCCGCGTCACCACCCGCAAATATATGCACACCCCTCGCGGCATATTTGAATTAAAATACTTTTTCTCAGCTGCCGCCGGCACTTATACCGGCGATGACACAACGTCAGTCACGGCAATTAAACATCGCATCAAACAACTGATTGACGAAGAAAAAACGGATAACATTCTTTCTGATGATATGATTGTCGAATGCTTAGCCCGACAAGGGATAAAAATCGCCCGTCGCACCGTCGCCAAATATCGCGAAGGAATGAACATACCGACATCAGGACAACGCAAACGGCTGAAAAGAAACAGCTTTTAACACTATCCACAGAGAGCTTGCTTTTCAAACAATCATAATATATATTGACTTTTAGAGAAATATAGAGTTATCTCTCTTTTGAAAAGTTTTACTAATTTATTTTGCAAGGAAAAATTATGAAAATTACATTGACAGGCAAACAGGTTGATATCGGAGACAGACTTCGTAACCATGTTGAAGAGAATGTATTAAATTCGGTCAACAAGTATTTCCCCGCGCCCATCAGCTGCACCGTCGCTTTTTCTAAAGACGGGGATGACTTTAGCGCGGAAGTTACCGTTCACCCGGCTAAAAACATTGTCTTGAAAGGAAGCGGCACTGCCGGAGATCCTTATACTGCCTTTGACAATGCCAATGCTCATATTGCCACCCGCCTGCGCCGCCACAAAAACAAATTGAGCGACCACAAAGGTAAAACCGGTTTGGCAGAAATAGCCAGCGAAGCCGTTTTCCCGCTGCATGAAACTGAAGATGAAATGGACATTGATGTCAATGCACCTCTGACCATTGCAGAAACTGAAGCCAATATCCCGGTTTGCACAGTTAGCGAAGCCGTCATGTATATGGATTTGGTCAATGAAGCCGCCATTATGTTCCGCAACAGTGCGAACAACCATATCAGCATGGTTTACCGCCGCAAAGACGGCAACATTGGCTGGGTTGAACCCAAAGCTGACAATTAATAATAACAATAAGGCATAAATGACAATGAAAATTTCCGAGATAATGTCCGTAAATTCTGTTATGCTCTCCCTTAAAGCTGGCAGCAAAAGACAACTGCTTCAGGAACTTGCCCGGAAAGCATCCGAACTCACCGGCATTAACGAGAGAACTGTTTTTGATACCATTTTGGAGCGCGAAAACCTTGGGTCTACCGGTTTTGGCGGCGGAACGGCTCTCCCGCACGGACGCCTGTCTGAATTAGACAAGGTTTGTGGAATTTTTGCCCGGCTGTCCACGGCAATTGATTTTGATGCCGTAGATAATAAACCGGTTGACGTAGTTTTTCTTCTGCTTTCTCCCGAAAGCAGCGGAGCGGATCACCTGACCGCACTTGCTCAAATTTCCCGCGTCTTAAAAGATGAAGGAACCTGCACAAAATTGCGCGCAGCAAAATCCAATGAAGAAATCTATGCTTTGTTGAATAATTAATTTGCAATAAACACCAAAAAAGGCACCGAGCGGTGCCTTTTTCTTTACTCGAAAAACAGATAAAACAATCATATTTTTAATGAACTGACTTCGGCATCAAATCATTCTGTCTTGCCATAACAAATGCAAAATCCCGATCATCGGTAGCGGCAATTTTAGTACCGTCACTGGCATAAATTAACCACATTTCTTTACCATCATGAAGCCCGTTTTTAATAAAGGCAACATCATCGTCATCCCAGACAGAAAGCTCTGCCTCGGCTTCAGAAAAAATATCATTTTTGACGTCTTTGGCCATTGTATAATCCTGCTAGCATTTTCTTTTTATTAAGATAATACTGTTATAATATTAAATAATGACTAAAATTGCAAAATCAACCCAGGATTGGAAAAAAGATGTTTTTTAGTTTAAATAAAAAATTCATTTACACAATTTCAACATTTTTCCTGTTTACATCTCTGATTTTTTCTTACTCTTTTTATCTGATAAACATTGATAAACTCCAAGAACAGCAAAAAACAGCAACCCTGCGTAATCAACAATATATGGAACAGATTATTGAGAACGCTTCGCTGCGCAAAGCTCTGCTTGAAATTAAACATCAAAATCCGGAATTACTCCAAAATCCCGAAATAAAACAACTGATTACAGACAAACTCCAAAACATCAGTCAGGATCAAATATCGCAAGAACACAAAAAAATAGAAGAAATAAAAAAAAGTTATGATGCCCGATACAAAGCCATGACAGACAGTGTCAAAATTATCTCAATCAGCGCAATATTATTTTGCCTGTCGTTATTGGTCTTATGGTTATTAATTAACATTTGGGTACTTGCTCCGATTGAAAAACTCTCCCAAATAAGCCATAAAATATGGGCAGGCAATTATACCTGCCGTTTAAAACTGTCAAAAAAATCCATATTTTCCGATGAATTTGACAATTTAATGCACACATTCAACAATATGTTGGATAACATCGAAAACAGCATTAAAGAAATTCATAAAACAGAATCATTTTTGCAGTCCATTATTGACACTATTCCCGACGGCATCCGCGTGATGGACGACACGGGTACCATCATCATTGCCAACAAAGAATACTATCATCAAATCAACAGTTGTACCAGTTGTATCGGCCAAAAATGCTATGCTTCATCCCAAAATCGCGATATGCCTTGCCCACATAGTATGTTCACCTGCCCTCTGCATGAAATAAAAGAAAAACAAGCCGAAAATGTCAAATTTATTCAGCAATTTGCCTCCTATCCCAACCGCCATCTATCAGTAAATGCCGCCCCTTTATTCATCAAAGACAAAGGCAGCAAAACACGCCATTACATCGTTGAAGCCATTCGAGATTTGAGCGAAGACATTCGCTTCTCACACCAGCAAAAGCTATCATCCCTGGGCTTTCTCGCCACCGCCGTAGCCCATGAAATGAAAAACCATCTTGGTTCTATTCGTATGATAACAGAAGGACTTCTGAACAAATACTATAGCAACAAACCAGAAGATAACGAGGAAAAACAATACCTCACTCTCATTAACCGACAACTGACCGAATGCATAAACGTTCCGGAAAGACTGTTGAAAATGGCACATTTTTCTCCTGAAGAAGAAAATGAATTCTCCGCAACCACCAGCATCAGAGATGTCATTCAACTGCTTGATTATGAAGCGAAACGCAACGGCATAAATATTGACTTCCAACACCCGAAAAAAGATATTACGATCTTCGGTAATGAAGCTGATTTCAAAATGATGATAATCAATCTGCTGCAAAATTCACTCAAAGCCATGAGCGACAATGACAAACAGAGCATCAAATTAAGCCGTCCGACAGATTGCCGAGCTAAAATTGAAATTAAAGATAATGGCTGCGGAATAAATCCGGATAAATTGCCGCACATTTTTGAACCGTTTTACACACAAGAAAACTCACCGCAACAAAATGGTACAGGTCTGGGCTTAGCCATTGTCAAATCTATCGTCGAAAACTTTCAGGGAACAATTTCCGTCAAAAGCAAACCGGGAATTGAAACTTGCTTTACCATAAAAATTCCCCGTAACTCTGAGAAATAATTTGCCAAAATAAAAATTAAGGTTTATACAGAAGAAAATAATTAATAAATGAGGAATATTTAATGAGTAAAGAAGAGCTCCTTGAACTCACCGGAGAAGTCATCGAAAAACTCCCGAACGCTATGTTTCGCGTTCGGTTGGAAAACGGAGTTGAAATTTTGGCTCACACTGCCGGTAAAATGCGCAAATTTAGAATTCGTGTCATGGTCGGAGATAAAGTTGATATCGAAATGACACCTTATGATTTGACTAAAGGCCGAATTACTTTCCGTCATAAAGACTAAACAAAACCCTCCTTCCGGAGGGTTTTGTTTTATCGGCTAAAGAAGCTTTATTAAAGCAAATCCTCCCAATAATAACACCACAAACAAAACCGAAAGTTTGCCTAAATGTCTCTCAATAAACATTTTCATCGGAGCCCCATACTTTTTTAACAACCAGGCAACCAGAAAAAAACGTCCGCCCCGTGACAAAACGGAAGCAACAGTAAAAACAGCCAAATCCAAATGAACGGCACCGCTTGCTATTGTCACCACTTTATAAGGAAACGGTGTCAATCCCGCCCCAAAAACAATCCACGCCCCCCATTGGTGATAATATCCTTTAAACACCTCAAATTGCTGCGTATAACCATAAAAACTCAATATAGGACGAGCAATCAAATCATAACCGTATACACCGATAAAATAACCGAAATAACCGCCGATAACACTGGCCAGCGTTGCCACCAGAGCGATTCTGTATGCTTTGGCTGGTGCAGCCAACACCATTGGAATCAACATAATATCAGGAGGAATGGGAAAAAACGAACTTTCGGCAAAAGCCACAACAAACAAAAAAAACAACGCATTTTTATTAGCTGCCAACTGCAGCATATAATCATAAACCGCTTTCACCCGGCTTCGTCCATAAGTGCGAATACTCTGTAAAAACATCCCTTTGTCCTCTATATTTTTCGACTAGAGGATAGCATCCTTAATTCAAAAGTGTAGCGATATTTTTTAAACGCGCCGGATTTTCCACATAAAATATTTTTGAATAGGTCAACCCTGCTTCAACCTGTCGACATTGCTCATACGGTAAACAAACACAAATCCCTCGCGGAAAATTTTTTTGCAAATATTGTTGCGCCGCCTCCAGATTATGAACTTCAAAACAACTCAAAGACTGCCGCTGTAAAACATCCAAAGCAGAACCGGCTTGAGACATATAATCATCTATCAACAAAACATCATGATCTTTATGGCCGACACAATATGCCTCAGCTATTTCCATAAGACCATCAACAGATAACGGCAAACTCAGCACATGAGAAATACATTTATGTTTTTCCGGCGGATGATTGGAAGAAACCATCACCACAACGGGAACGCCTTGCAAAATATTGTCATCATAAAGCATATCCCAAAACATTCGACAGCCCAAACGATTCTTTTCAATATTCATCACCAGCAAATGCGGCTGCATCTCTCTGGCATAAAGAAAAAATTGATAAAGATTAGATGTGGCAAACACGTCATAACCATACCTCGATAAACGACTTTCAGCCCACGCCGTCAAAAATGCATCATCATCAAATACACAGATTCTACCGAGACTTTCCATCTTATCCTCTGTCAGGTTACTGACATTAATATAAGATGCATTCCGAAAAATTTAAACTTTATGACTGCTGTTTTAAATAAGCTTGCCAAGTATTATTCAACAGCATCGCAACCGTCATCGGCCCGACACCGCCCGGAACCGGAGTAATGAAACCGGCAACATCTCGAACATCATCAAAATCGACATCCCCGACCAACTTCCCATTCTCACGGTTAATACCTACATCCACAACAGCGGCTCCCGGTTTAACCCAATCTTTCTTTACCAATCGAGGACATCCGCATGCCGCCACCAAAATATCTGCATGACGACATAATTCCGGCAAATTACGCGTTTTAGAATGAGCAACAGTAACCGTACAATCATGATTCAAAAGCAAATCAGCCAAAGGTTTTCCGACAATGTTGGAACGACCGATAATAACAGCATGTTTCCCTGTCAAATCGCCTATAGCTTCAACCAGAAGCCGACATACCCCTTGCGGCGTTGCCGCCACCATCGCTTCAGGATTATTCATCTGCAGTAAACCGACATTATACGGACTGAAACCATCCACATCCTTGTGATGAGAAATCATCGACAGGATTCGCAGTTCATTGAGGTGTCCGGGTAAAGGCAGCTGAACAATAATGCCGTTGACATCAAAACAATCATTCAAATCAATAATCAAATCACGCAGCATAATCTCGTCCGCAGTCTCCGGCACATGACAAATACGGCACTCCATACCGACTTCAGCCGCGGCTTTATGTTTATTACGAACATAGACCTGACTGGCAGGATTATCCCCCACCTGTACCACAGCCAAAACAGGTTTAACACGCGCCGCAGAAATTTCAGCGGCCAAACGCTCTCTAATTTTTGCGGCTATTTGCTTTCCGTCAACAATTACGGCCGTCATTTTCTGCTTCCTCCTGCAAATTTTCAATCCGCTGTAACAATGTTTCATCGGTAGATGTCACCAAAATCCGCTTATACCGATCAGTCTCACCGCTGACAAGCTCCATACAACTCTTAGATAAATCTAACTGCTTGGCTAAAAAAGTCAACAACTCCTTATTAGCCTTACCTTTTTCCGGAACACTGACAACTGCCGTTTTTAAATATTCTGTTCCATCGGCATCCGTAAACAAACCGCGAAAAGCACAGCGCGACGCATTAGGCATCACGCGAATATTCAAAACGATTCCCTGTTCCGTAACCCGATAAAACATTCATCCTCTTATTTCAAAAAAAGGAATCTCCCGATTCCTTTTGAACAATACATTTTTTGTTTTTAGAGAGCAAATTCAAATTTTAACGAGAGAACAGGAGGAAGTTAAAAATATCCCCCCTGTTTCTCGTTAAAACATGAAATATTACATAACGAGCTCTGACAAACGATAAATCAAACGCCCGATAAACAGCAAAATAAGCAATAAAATAAACGGTGAAAAATCAAAACCGGAAACGGGAGGAACTTTTTCACCGATTTTCTTATAGACCGGCTGAGTAGCCTTTTCCAAAATTTCCATTGTCTTTTGAGCATATTTGTTGTTTGCTTCCAAAATCTTGAAATAAATCAGCCAATGGAGAACAACTTCCACAACCACAACTTTGAAATAAATATCAACAACAAATCCGATGATATACAAAAACGGCTCAAACAAAGCACCCATCTAATATCTCCTTAAAAAATTCATCTTTATTTCAGGTATAAAACAGCTGACGAGGATACGCAATCTTTTTTATCAACTTGTTAAGCCTTATCTAAGACCTCTCCGCGCCTCAAGCGTTCTATTGCTTTTTGTATTCCCTCTCTGGTCAGAGTCCGATGCCGCATCTGAGCCGTATCATACAGAGGAGAATCTTTCTGCACAGGACGAATTCCGCGCAACCGTTCAATACGCGCACGAATATCTTCCTTATCAGCCTGAAAGTGTTTGGCCAGATACAAAAACTCGCCCGGACTGCGCCCATAAGACAGCTCATGCTCAAAACTGTTTTCCCGATGCTCTTGTTCACGCTTGTCTTCATGCCGAACATCATCGGTCAAACGAGTATAAAAGCTGTACCCGGGTAAGAATTCCACATCCACACCATGGTGCACTCTAAGAACCTCGGCCCTCTTTCTGAACTCATTTATTTGCTCTTGGGTTGGCTGAGTTCCTATATGCCGTAAAAAAGCAAGAAGACGATAATATTCCAATGCCGCCTCATACTCATCTCGCTTCGTCTCTTTATCAACATCATGATGACAGCTGGCTTGAATTGCCCCTCGAATCTCACGCAGTTTTTGCAGCTTTAGCTTTAACTCATCAAACTTTACCTTAGCCTCAAGATTTCCCATATTTATACTGCGTTCATATAACCCCAGACAAGTCAGAAGTTCAACCTCACGCTGAACGGACATTTCAATAAAACTATCTCGTTCATTAACATCTTCCTGAGTGACCTTCCCGTCGTTCATATGTTTGATAATCCCCTGGCCTTCTTCTATCCAGGTAAAATATTCATTCATCGTTGTCGTTTCGCAGTTAATCCGCTCAATAGAATTTGCTTGCTCAAAATAAAAAGTATCTTTTTCAACGGCATCAGCCAACTTATGAGAAAAATCAGCCAATTTTTTATTTTCTCGCCCATCAAACATAACTTCATTTTCTGAGGCAAACAAAACTTTCTGCACCAAATTAACTTTTTGAGATGCATTTAAAGGCGTTTCCTCACCACCTAAGGCATTATACATAATATTCCGCGGATTTTTACGCTCACGTTCTTCCTGTTGCCGCTGATATTTCTCCCAAACAAGATGCAAACGATTGATACGCTGCCGATGAGCCTCTTTTTTATCCTCAATATTTTCCATGAAAGCCCCTCTAAACTTCTTCAAAAATAATCTTCGCTTCTTCAAGCCAGATAAGGCGGTCAATCACCCAGTTGCTGATTTGCTCTATCTTATCCAAATCAATCCCCATAGCCAAACCGACTTTTCCGATAAACGCCGTTTCCTCATCTGAGAGTTCATCATCTGCATGAGCCAAAACACACATTTCCTTAATAAGCTCTAACGCCGCGCGACGATTGTCAATTTTTTTGACCTCTTCAAAAATTTCTTCCTCATCATCTATATCCAAAACTTCTTCAATATGCGAGGCTGAAATACCAAAACCGTGAGCAACATGGCGGATAAATGCCTTTTCATCATCATCAAAACAACCATCCGCAGCAGCTAAGTGAGAAAAAGCTTTCAAAAACGCAATTTTTTGTTCCTCTGACAACGAGTCAACGCAACTCACATCCATCTCCATTTTCAAATCAACCATAATAAACCTCACGCTAATGATAATAAAAAAGTATAACCTGAACAAATGATACTCAAAAAAGCCTATTTTAGCAATCAAAAAGAAACATCTCGTCAAATAATATTCCCTGAAAAGGCCGTCACCGCAAAAAAGGTTTGAAAATATTTCGCAATTAACCTAAACTAAAAGATAGAATTAAATTGATAACGAGACACAAGTGAGTAATAAGAAATATTATATTAAAACTTTCGGCTGCCAAATGAATGTATACGATTCTAATCGTATTGCTCATATTCTTGACAGCTTAGGTTATGAAGCCGCATCTTCCGCACGAAATGCAGACATCATCATTTTTAACACCTGTCACATCCGTGAAAAAGCAGCAGAAAAGGTCTTTTCTGATTTAGGCCGCGCCCTGCTTATCAAAAAAGAACGTGCCGCAGAAGGAAAAGATACAATTATCGGGGTAACCGGCTGCGTTGTTCAGGCTGAAGACGAACAAATCGCCGTCCGTGCTCCTTACGTTGATTTTGCTACGGGACCGCTCACCTATCACCGACTGCCCGAAATTCTGGAAAAAGTAAATCGCAAACGCGGTAAAAGTATCATTGATACTGAATTTCCAGCAGAATCAAAATTCGACTTTCTGCCAGAAAATAAATCATCCGGCGGCTGCTCTTTCTTAGCTATTCAAGAGGGGTGCAATAACTTCTGCACTTATTGTGTCGTGCCCTACACGCGCGGCGTGGAAACGTCCCGCAGCATAGAAGAGGTTCTGGCCGAAGCTCGCCACTTGGTCAACAGCGGCAGCGTTGAGCTAAATCTCCTCGGACAAAACGTTAATTCTTACCACGGTGCGGATTCTGACGGAAAAGAACGTTCCTTGGCATACTTACTGCGTAAACTGGCTGAAATTGACGGATTAAAACGCATCCGCTATACCACATCTTATCCTGCGGATATGACCGATGAGTTGATTGCCTGCCACAAAGATTTGCCACAGTTAATGCCTTATCTCCACCTGCCGGTACAAGCAGGATCGGATAAAATCCTCAAAGCCATGAACCGTCGCCACTCCCGGGACGATTATCTTCGGGTTATTGATAAGCTGTACGCGGCCAATCCTCGACTGGGAATGTCTTCAGACTTTATTGTGGGCTTCCCCGGTGAGACAGACGACGATTTTGAACAAACATTGGATATTGTTAAACGCGTCGGTTATATTCAGGCTTTTTCATTCAAATACAGCAAACGCCCGGGCACACCGGCTTCCTTAATGCCCAATCAGGTTGATGAAAAAATAAAACAGCAACGCTTGGATATTTTGCAGGATTTATTATCTTCATATCAATTAAAATTCAATCAAGAAAGCATCGGCAAAACCATGCCTGTTCTGTTTGAATACAAAGGGCGTCGCAACGGACAACTGGTCGGACGCACACCATATATGCAAAATGTCCACGTTGATATCAGTAAAGAATTTTTAAATAAAATTGCTGATATTAAAATAACCGAAGCAACCGTTAATTCACTGACCGGTACTTATCCGGCCGAATAACAAAGCAAGAAAGGGTAATCACCATGGCAGAAATCAGTTTTGAACTCTACAACAACCAGTTGGTTCAACAGCTTGTCGGCCCTCAGGACGCCAACCTTAAACTGCTGGAACAACTCCTGAATGTCACAATCGGTTCTTTCGGCAATCAGATAACCGTCCAAGGCGATGCTGAAGCAATTGAACAGGCCCGCACCGCTGTTGATATGCTGTATAACAAAGTCAGCCGCGGCATTGACATTAACGAACAGGAAGTCAAAGCCGCTGTAAGATTAAGCGATGAAGGTGCCGCTAAAATCGACGAAAACAATTTGAACGACATCGTTCTAAAAACCAAAAAACGCCACATTTACCCGCGCTCAGCCACCCAAGCTCAGTATATTCAGGAAATGATGCAAAATGAACTGGTATTCGGCCTTGGACCGGCCGGTACGGGTAAAACCTACTTAGCCGTCGCTCTGGCTGTTTCTATGATGCTGGAAGGACGCATCGATAAAATTATTCTCTCCCGCCCAGCCGTCGAAGCAGGAGAAAACCTTGGCTTTCTCCCCGGGGACTTGAAAGATAAAGTCGACCCATACCTTCGTCCGCTGTATGATGCATTATATGAAATGCTCCCGGCTGAACAAGTTGACAAGAAACTGGCCATCGGCGAAATTGAAATTGCACCGCTGGCTTTTATGCGCGGCCGTACACTGTCAAATGCATTCATTATTCTGGATGAAGCGCAAAATACAACCCCGATGCAAATGAAAATGTTCCTCACGCGTCTGGGTGAGAATTCCCGTATGGTTGTCAATGGCGACTTAAGTCAGGTTGACTTACCGCGCGGTGTCATCTCCGGACTGAAAGATGCTCTGGATACTTTAAATCATGTCAACAACATCGGCTCGGTTACATTCAGCGCATCAGATGTTGTCCGCCACGGTTTGGTAGCTAAAATCGTTAAAGCTTATGAGGAAAAAATCAAAAAACAACGCGGCGATGATGATGCATAACTTAAATCTGGATATTGCCGAACCGTTATGGCTGCAAGCCCTCCCCTCAGCGGAAACCACTTCCGCTGAGGTTTTTGCCTCCGTACTGAATTATATTTCCACTCATGAAAATCTTGATTTTCTGCAAATAGGAAAACCAATCAACGTCAATCTGTGCCTCAGCAATGATGAAGAGGTTCATACCCTGAACCGTAACTTCCGCGGCAAAGATAAACCGACCAACGTGTTATCCTTTGCAAACATTGACGATGAAGATTTCGATGAAAATTGCCGCTTAGACGACAATATTGAACTTGGCGATATAATCATTGCGCTTGAAACAATGCAACGTGAAGCCAAAGAACAAAATATCTCCCTTCATGACCATTATTGCCATTTATTGACTCACGGACTGCTACATTTGTCCGGATACGATCATATGGAAGATGACGAAGCCGCACAAATGGAAGGACTGGAAACCGCCATTCTGCGGCAATTAAATATAGCTGACCCTTACGAGGACTAAATTGATACTCTCTCTCTTAAAAAAACTGGCAAACACATACCCCAAAATGACGACACTGTTATTAGGTGCGGCTTCTGTATGGGCTTTGCCGCCATATTTTTTATTTCCGGTGCTTTTCATTACATTCAGCAGTCTGCTGCTTTTGTTACAATCCGCTTCGGGATATAAGAAAGCTTTTACTCTCGGTTACTGGTTCGGCTTCGGCTTTTATGCCTGCGGCTTGGCGTGGATAGGTAACGCACTGCTCATCGATGCCGGAACTTTCGGCTGGCTATATCCGATTGCTTTTCTGGCTTCCGGTGCCTTTTTCGGCTTATTTACAGCCCTTCCCGCTTGCTTAAGTTTCTATTTCAAAAACATATATGCCAAATATCTGGCTTTTGCCGCTTTTTGGGTAATTTTTGAATGGATTCGCAGCTTTATTTTAACCGGATTCCCTTGGAATCTTCTGGGAACTGTCTTGGCATTTTCACCAACGACAATACAGGCCGCATCCGTCATCGGCACTTACGGGTTATCACTACTCGTTATCATGCTGACCTCAGCTCCGGCTCTGGCCGTTAAAGAACAAAATCGCAAAGCTCTGATAACGACATTAACAATCGTCATCGTTCTGATGTCTGCCGACTTGGGATACGGCCTCAATCGATTGCAACAACTTGAAAACAACCCCGATGGAGAGATTAACATCCGCATTGTCCAACCCTCTATTCCGCAAAGCATGAAGTGGAGTCCGACATCGCTTGACGACAACATTCGCCAATATATTTCTCTCAGCCAAATGCCCGGACAAGAAGACAAAGACTTCATTATCTGGGGAGAAACCGCCAGTCCTTTCGCTCTTGACTTTGATGATTATTACCGACAGGAAGTCATACAAGCCATACCGGAACAAGGCCATTTAATAACCGGTTTGGTCCGTTACCAAATTGATGAAAACGACCGCTATCAACCGTTAAACTCACTCTTTGTCATGAATAAAAACGGCAAAATCGAAGCAACTTACGATAAAAGTCATTTGGTACCTTTTGGCGAATATATCCCTCTGCGGCAATGGCTGCCGACATGGATACGCCCCATAACCAACACAATAGCCAACTTTAAATCAGGAACAGGACCTGAAAATCTGCATATCGGTTCCTATCCTGCTTTCGGAGGCTTAATCTGCTACGAGATAATTTTTCCCGCTCAAGTGGTGAACAAAACTCAAAAACCGGAATGGCTGGTAAACCTGACAAATGACGGTTGGTACGGAGACAGTGCCGGCCCGTACCAACATCTCGTCTCAACCCAAATGCGAGCCGTGGAAGAAGGCATAACAATCGTACGCGCGGCAAACACTGGGATTAGTGCTGTCATTAATCGTCTGGGACAAATCACCGCCTCATTGCCACTAAACCAATCAGCGGTACTCGATACAAAACTCCCCCAAAAATTAAGCATTACAACTTATTATGGAAAACACCACAACATCATCCCCTTAATATTATGTTTCCTTAATTTAACTTTAGCCTTTATGCTCAAATATATTTTTCGATAACGAGTTGAAATTTATAATAAAACTACATATTTTGCAAAAAATTCATCAAGAATATAAAATATTATATAAATATTAGTTGACGAAATATCCTGAAAATCATATGTATAGAGTATCAACGCAATCAAAAGGAATGAAAAATGACGACAGAAACTTTCAAAAAATCTAGCCGAGGTAGAACTCCCACCGGTCAGCCGAACCCGATAGATGTTCATGTCGGCAACCGCATCAGATTAAGAAGAACACTGCTGGGCTTAAGCCAAGAAAAATTGGCCAGCTTATTGGGCTTAACTTTTCAACAAGTTCAGAAATACGAACGCGGAATGAATCGTGTCGGTGCCAGTCGCTTATGGGATATTGGCAAAGTCCTCGAAGTTCCTGTCGGATTTTTTTACGAAGATATGGATAAATCTGTTGCTAACCAAAGCCCGCGGATGTTCAGCCTGCCTGACAGCACACCGGAATGCTTGAAAGAAGACGATGCCGAATTTGATGCAGATCCGATGAACCGTCAGGAAACCATCGAGCTGGTTAAAGCTTACTATAAAATTCCTAACCGCAAGGCTGCCAAACATATGTTTGACTTAATTATTGCAATGTCTAAAACGACATATAACAATAATACCGAAGACAACAAATAAGTTTTCACAATCAGGAAAAAAAGCTGGCGTTAAGCCGGCTTTTTTCTTATACTTTCAACCAAACAGCAATCGTAAACTCAAGGAAGAAAATATGCATCAAGATTTTACCAGCGAAGCCGTTTCTGAAGGACATCCGGATAAAGTCTGCGACCAATTATCCGACGCCATTGTCGATCTTTACCTCAGCAGAGACAAAACATCACGCTGCGCTATTGAAGCAATGGCAACCACCAACAGAGTTATTATTGCCGGAGAAACCAGCTGTAATGACTATGTCTCGGCGGAAGAAATTGAGCAAACGATTCGTCAAACCATCCGCCAAATCGGCTACGATCAAAAAGGCTTCAGTTGGCAAACCGTCAAAATTGACAACTTTCTTCACCACCAATCCTGCGACATAGCACTGGGCGTAGACCGTGACGGTGCTGGCGACCAAGGCATCATGTTTGGCTATGCTAAAAAAGAAAAAGGATTTGACAGCAACTATATGCCTTTGGCCATTTATTGGGCCAATCGTCTTCTTCAAAACTTAAGTCAGGCTCGCCACAACGGTGACATTATTGGTATTGAACCGGATGCTAAAAGCCAGATAACTCTGGAATACGATGATAATGGCGTCCCTTTACGCATCAAAAAAATAGTCTTGTCAACGCAGCACCATGAAAGCCTAACGCAAGATGAAATTCGCGCTATTGCAAAAAAATATATAGCTCAAACCCTTCCTGACGGCTGGATGCCCGCGGATGAAAATATCTTAACCAACCCCACCGGACGATTTGTTATCGGCGGCCCGGACGGAGATACCGGATTGACCGGACGTAAAATTATTGTAGACACCTATGGTGGCTATGCTCCGCACGGCGGCGGTGCTTTCTCAGGCAAAGATCCGACTAAAGTCGATCGCTCGGCAGCTTATATGCTGCGACACTTGGCCAAAAATATCGTTGCCGCGGGATTAGCTGACGAATGTCTGCTGCAAATTTCTTACGCTATTGGTCTGGCCGAACCGTTATCTTTGTATATCAACACCAACCACAGTTGCAAAACTGATGAAAATCGCATTGTAGATTTCATCAAAAAGAATATTGACCTTACCCCTAAAGGCATTATTAATTATCTGAATTTGCGCCAACCGATCTACCGGCCAACTGCGGCTTACGGACATTTTGGACGCGAACCTGATTCTGATGGTGCATTTTCATGGGAAAAATTAAATTTGGCGGAGCATTTTAAATCATGTTTTTAGAAGATAAACCTCACTTTTTCGGACGCCGCAAAGGCCGCGTTATTCGCAAAACCAAAACCACGCTGCTAGAAAGCTTTCTGCCTGATTTACGCATTTCAGCAAACACTGTTTTTGATAAGGAAACACTTTTCGGCACAAAAGTTGATGAAGTTTGTTTGGAAATCGGATTCGGCAACGGCGAACATCTGGCCGGACAAGCGCGTAACAACCCTCGCACGGGATATATTGGCGCAGAAGTATTTCAAAACGGAGTTGCAAACCTGTTGTCCTTAATAACCGGCATTAAAATCACAGCAGACTTACCCGAAACCATCACCCTTGAACCGGGACGTGTTGACAATATCCGTATTTGGGACGACGACATCCGTTTGCTGTTCAAAAATATGCCGGATGGATTTTTAGATAAAATCTATCTGCTTTTCCCTGATCCCTGGCCGAAAAAAAGGCACGCTTCCAGACGCTTTGTCAATCCGGACAATCTGAAAGAATTATCCCGCCTGTTAAAGAAAGGCGGAATTTTGCGCATTGCGACAGACCATAAAGTCTACAAATCATGGACACTGCACCAAATGCATAACTGTGCTGATTTCCGCTGGACGGCAACCTGCGGCAATGACTGGAAGCATGAACCGGCAGACTGGGTACAAACCAAATATCAGAGAAAAGCCATCAGAGAAGGACGCCGCGCCGTCTTTTTAGACTATGAAAAAATCTGATTAATAAGACGGATAAGTCGTAATTGTCGGATTAACATTCGGTTCTTCTATTTTTTTAATATCGCTTGCCGGATATGATTGAACATCATAAATTCGTCCGCCGGATTCATAAAGTGTATCTTGAATTTGCTGATTAACCTCCTGCGGTGTTTCTGATGAAACTGCCGGATTTTGCGGTAATGTCTCATTAATGCGCGACGGCGACTGCTGCTTCTTTTCCGTCACCGGATTAACTGCCGGGGTCTGAACCTCCGAAACGGTTTCATCCTCCGGAGAAACAATCGGATTCCCCAAAGGATTTTCATCCGCAGAAGGCTGTTCTACCAATACCTCATCACTTTTACCTGATGGCGTTTTAGCAGCCCCGTAAACCATCACTTCTCCATTAGTCGGAGCTTCCTCTCCGATAACCACCATATTTGCACGAGCTGTATTATTTGAATTAATTGCGCAAACCGCCCAAACCAACACCGCCAAATTTCGAATAGCTTCACCCATCGATAACCTCTCGCTGATTAATTATGACAACATCTAAATAATCACGATAGGTTTAAAAACAAGCAAGAGAGGAAAATTCCTCTCTTGTTGCTGTTATACAGGCTCAAAATCTGCCTGAGATGCCCATTCGGACATAAACCTCAGATAATGCGGCATATCATAAGATTTCAGGGGGCTGACACCGGAGCGTACACAGAAGTACGTGAGGATGTCAGCATCCCGCAAAATCTGCCTGAGATGCCCATTAGATGAGGTTTACCGTATCCT
>CANDEX010000023.1 GCA_947383875.1 uncultured Azospirillum sp.
AAAAATTTGACCCCGGACGCTTTCTTATCTTTAAGCGCGATAAAAATTACTGGGCGAAAGACCTGCCCAGCCGCAAAGGCTTTTTTAACTTTGACGAAGTCCGCTTTGATTATTATCAGGACACAACCGTAACCCTTCAGGCTTTGTTTGCAGGGAGCATTGATGTCAGAGAAGAATATATCGCCAAAATCTGGGTAACCGGATATGATAACCATTTGGTAAACAGCGGCAAAATTATTAAAGAAAATATGGCTCATAATAATGCCGCAACACTGCAAATGTTTGCCTTTAATCTGCGCAAACCAAAGTTTCAGGATCGCCGGGTGCGGCAGGCGATTGCCCTGGCTTTCAACTTTGACTGGGCAAATGACAAGTTATTTTATAACCAGTATCAGCGGATTTACAGTTATTTTACCAATACCGGAATGGAAGCCGGCGGGCTGCCTCAAGGCAAAGAGCTTTCTATTCTCAAAAAATATCGGCATCAGCTGCCTGAAGAAATTTTTACCACTGTTCCAGCCAATCCGCGGCATGGCGATTTTAAAGAAACGCGTCGGCATTTGAAAGAAGCCGTAAAGCTTTTGCAACAAGCCGGATATGATTTTGTCGACGGCAAGATGACAAACTTAGCCACAGGCGAGCCTTTGGAATTTGAAGTATTGAGCAATTCGGCAAACGGAAACACCTTTACCCGCGTCATGTTGCCGTTTATTGCCAATCTGGCAAAAATCGGCATTAAGCTGACTTTCCGCAACTTGGAGATAAACGTTTTTAAAAACCGGCTGGATAATTTTGATTTTGATATGGCGATTGTATCATTCGGAGTCAGCCGGCTGCCGGGAAATGAACAAGCAGAAATGTGGGGCAGTGCCGCTGCGGATATTAAAGGCAGCTATAACATGATTGGTATAAAAAATCCGGTTGCCGATGATTTGATTAAAGGATTAATTTCCGCACAGAATAAAAATGATTATGAAGCATATGTCCGGGCACTTGACCGGGTGTTGCTGACTGAAAGTTATATGATACCGCAATGGTTCTCCCCTTATCAGCGGGTGGCTTATCATAATAAATTCGGGCATCCGCAGACTTCGGTCAAAGCAGGATTTCAACCAATGACATGGTGGGACGCCTCCCCAAGCACAAAGGATAAAAAATGAGAAATTATATCATTAAACGGCTGCTTTTGATTCCTTTTACTTTGCTGGGGATTTTAACCGTTAACTTTCTGATTATTCAAATGGCTCCGGGCGGGCCGATAGAGCATACGCTGGCCAAATATCGCGGCTTTAATGTGGATTCCAAGTCACAATTTTCCTCCACCGCTGCAGTTAACATGAGCCAGTCGGCGGCAAAGTATCAAGGCGCACAGGGTGTTCCCGAAGACTTGATAAAAGAATTGGAAAAACAGTTCGGATTTGACAAGCCGGTTCATGAACGCTTTTTTAAAATGGTTAAAGATTATGCCACGTTTGATTTCGGGAAAAGTTACTATCAGGATAAATCTGTCGGGCAATTGATTGCCGAGCGGATGCCGGTTTCCGTTTCTCTGGGATTATGGTCGACTTTAATCATTTACCTGATTGCCATTCCGTTAGGAATAAAAAAAGCCGTGCGTGACGGAACATCTTTTGATATCTGGACATCTTTTGCCGTGATTATCGGCGCAGCCATTCCTGTTTTTTTATTTGCTGTTTTTCTGATTGTTTTTTTAGCCGGCGGCACATATCTGCACTGGTTTCCGTTACGCGGGCTGACCTCAGACAACTGGGATGAATTATCATGGTTCGGCAAAGTAATTGATTATTTTTGGCATATTACTTTGCCGGTAACCGCAATGGTTATCGGCGGATTTGCCAGTCTGACTATGCTGACAAAAAATTCATTTCTGGATGAAATCAACAAACCATATGTTTTGACAGCGCGCGCCAAAGGACTGACAGAGAACCAAGTTCTTTACAAACACGTCTTTCGGAATGCCATGCTGATTGTGGTTGCCGGTTTCCCTACTCTGTTAATCAAGATGCTGTTTACGGGATCGCTGCTGATTGAAGTGATTTTCTCGCTCAACGGCTTAGGGCTGCTGGGATACGAAGCCATCATGACGCGTGATTATCCGGTCATTTTCGGCACATTATACATCTTTGCCCTGCTTGGGCTGCTGCTGAAACTGTTGAGTGATATCACTTATTCGCTGGTTGACCCGAGAATTAACTTCTCTTCCGTAAATGCCTGACTTCTTGGCCTTCAGGCTGCTCCCCGAAACTGCGCTTCCAAACTAAAGCATAATCGGGTGATTTCGCTGTGCAGTTCATTTAGCAGAGGATCGTTCAATTCTTCTAACAGACTGTTTATCTGAAGATTGCTCTGGCAGGATACTCCCTCGCATTCCTCCCAATAGCGCGCGTTGCTATCCTGGCAAAACGCGTTTTGCAGAGCCCCCTCAAGTTTGTTTACCAGCTTCAACAGACGGGATTCCGCCGTCTGTTGTTGCGCATATTCGGCACAGAGTTCATAAATCTGCTGATTTAACGGCGCAGGCAGGATATGGCGAATAGCGGTCACGGCTTCCGCTTCATTTTTCTTTTTCAGCAGTTTCCGGCCGCAGACAGCTTCCGGCAAATCATGCGTCAAAGCCAAGCGCAGCAAACGCCCATAATCCCCCGTATTTTGCAAGTAAGGCGACAAGCAAAGCAACAGGTAGCAAAGCTTAACAATATGATCGGCGGCAGTTTCTTTGCTGCCATCGGCCAGTCGGTTATCCCGCTTAACCAAAGCCAGTTTTTCAACAACATCCATGAAATCAGCCAAAGCGGCATTGAGCGGCAACTGGGCGTCGTTTAACTGAGAAGCTTTTTCATCGGTTCGCACGCCGCTTTTAATCATAGCCATGCGGCACAGATTTAAACATTGCGCTTCCATATGGCTCAACAACGGTTCGTTTAATTTTTCAAGCCACTGCTTTTCCGGGGTATCGCCGCTCATTACACAGCGATAATACCAATCCCCGCCTTTGCCTTCGCTCCAATAAAGGACATCGCCCAAACGGCAGGCCTGATAGTTCGCGTCAAGCTTATCCAGCACATAGACAATTTGAGCCTCGCGGCTGCTTTTATTTTCATACTCCATAAACAAGTTATAAATCTTCTCTCCCGCAGCTTGAGGAAGGATGTCGCGGCAACGCTCGATGGCCGCCAATTCTTTTTGTTTTTTCTGTTCCTGTAAAGCGGTATTTGTCCGTTGGGCGCAAAGCGGAATATCCCCGCATTCGGCTTCAGCTAAGTCATGAACTAAAGCCAGCTCCAACATTTTGGTGGTATCAACTTTAGTTTGCAGGTAAGGCGCGGCCGCAAATGCCAGATAAGCCACTTTCAAGATATGTGACGAATCGCTTTCATAACTGCCGTCAGAGAGTTTGACATCGCGCTTGACCTGCCCCAGCTTCTCGACAATTTTATGAAATTCGATTATTTTTTTGATGTCTGACATTTGTTTTCTCCTACAAAAAAAACCGCCCACAAGGAGCGGTTTGACATTTACGCATTCTTACCGATTTTGGTTTTGCCGCCAAGGTAAGGACGCAGCTTAACCGGAATATTAACCGTTCCGTCAGCATTCTGGTGGTTTTCAATAAACGGCACCAGCGCCCGCGGAGTGGCAATGCCGGTATTGTTCAGCGTATGAACATATTTTACTTTGCCATCAGCATTGTCGCGGTAACGCAGATTGGTCCGACGCGCCTGCCAATCAGTAATATTAGAGCAGGAATGGGTTTCGCGATAGCAGTTTTGTGACGGAACCCAAGCTTCCAAATCATATTGGCGGTACTTCGGCGCCCCCATATCACCGGTGCAAATATCCAGCACCTGATATGGCAATTCCAAATCCTGCAGCACTTCTTCAGAAATAGCCAACAGCTTTTTATGCCATTTGTCACTTTCGTTGACATCATTTTTGCAGATGACAAACTGCTCGGTTTTCATAAACTGGTGGACGCGAACCAAACCGCGGGTATCTTTACCGGCAGCTCCGGCTTCGCGGCGGAAACAGGGTGAAAATCCGGCATAAAGAATCGGCAATTCGTTTTCGTTCAAAATTTCATCAGCACGCAACGAGTTCAGAATCAACTCGGCTGTGCCCGACAGATACAAATCATCTGCCGGCATATAATAAATTTCATCACGGGAAAACGGCAGATAACCTTGGCCATACAGCGGGCGCTCTTTGGAAATTGAGGGCACGGTCACCACGGTAAACCCATGGGCACGCAATTTATCCAACACCATCATATGAATTGCCAGCTCCAATTGAGCCAAATCATTTTTAATGGCATAAGTGCGAGAACCGCAGACTTTGGCAATGCGTTCCATTTCGCTCCAGTCGTTTAGCTCCATCAATTCAATATGGTCACGCGGCGTAAAATCAAATTGAGCAGGTTCGCCAACTTTGCGCAGCACAACATTGGCACATTCATCCGGGCCGACCGGGCAATCCGGGCTGGGATAGTTTGGCATACGCAGCATCAATTCATCAAACTGTGCCTGAATTTTGCCAAGTTCTTCCTGTTCTTTTTTCAACTCTTCGCCTAATTCTTTACTTTTGGCAATGATTGCCGGGCGTTCTTCAGCCGAGGCGGATTTAATCGAATTACTCAGGCGGTTCTTTTCTTCAGCCAGAGCCTGGGAAGAGGTTTTAAGTTTGTTCATATCCAAGTAGGTTGATATTAAATTATCGACACTTTCCGAAGAGAAACCTTTTTTAGCAAGGCATTGTTTAACTTGATCCTGATTATCGATAATATGTTTAATATCCAACATTCGTCTTTGTCCTATTTATCTTTATTTTATATGTTTTAACTTTTATGAAGAATAGCAATTTTTATGATAAATACAAGACCAAACAGACTCTAAAGCACAAAAAACCTCTTTTTCCACTATTCCCAATAGTGCCGACAACCAAGAATCGGCTATGTCATTACCTTAGATAAACCGGTCGATATTATGGATAATAATGTTTGTTTTAAACCGTTCAGCCCGGTATTAGAATCCGGGCTGAATATTGTTTGGAAAAAACATCAGGTCTTTTCGCCGGCGGCAAAGGTCTTCTTAAATGCCGTTCGGGAAAAATTTGAAAGCTTTTCCTAAGCGTTATTTTTCACTGACAGTTCCTGTTTCCTCAAAAACCAGTTCTTTTCCGGCACTGCCGATAATAGTCAATTTTTTACCGTCTAATTTATAAGTGGTTACAGTCGGCAAAAATTGCAGATAATCCTGCTCGGCTTTCATTAATTCTTCCGGACCGGCCATCATAGTTGACCCTGCCGGTTCAAGGGTAAGCTTGTCGGCGTTCAACATATAAGAACCAAAGTAATTATTAATAGCGGCTACGCCGAAAAAGCGATTTTCCTTAGCATCAAAGCCTATGGTAATGTCGGCATTGTCCGGAGCATTTTGAAGTTTGTATTCCTTTCCGACAAAACTATCAGCCGTTTGTGCCGTGCAGGAAACCAGCATTATCACACCCAAAAGTGAATTTATCCATTTAAACATAAAGCATCTCCTTATATTAGGGTTATCAGATGCTTTTAACATATACTTATCTTTGCAAAATACCAGATATTTTATTACTTAATTAACGGCTTTGAAGCGGATATAATCCCCGCGGAAATTTCTGATGACCAATTCATCGCCGTCAGATGACAGCATTTTTTCACCATAAAGAAAATCAAAGTACGCTTTTTCAGGGTTAAGCAAACGTGCCGGGCGATTTAAGCGCGTGGCATTGATTGTATCAAAATAAATAGTCGGATGCCCGTTCCGCTCCCCCAGACGGTAATCCCCATAATATTCGTTAATGTATGTTCCCCAATATTGGCCGCTGCCAGAATCAAAATTCAACGTTACGGGAATACGGTGCGCCCCGTTTGCCATCCGATAAGACTCATGCAAAACAGGCGCTTTTCCAACGCAGGCACAAACCAATAAACAAAGAACCGCCACAAGCCAAATTTTGCGCATATGTTTTCCTTTGTTCCAAACCTCTTTATATTTTACAAGAAAATTTTCAAATAACCAAGCAGAAAAAAACACCCGATAAGCTATCGGGTGTCACAGAGATTAATTGTTTAGCAAGTTATCAAAAGCATGATAATACTGCCGCAGAAGAATTCAGGCTTTCCCGGCAAATTGTATATAATCGTAAAAAAGGGCAATTAAAGAGTGATATAATTGGTAAAATTAAAGGAATTTAGAAACAAGAGAAAAATAATTAACATTTTCAGCAAAATTATGCTTGATTTTTTTGCAAAGGGCGTGTATGTTTCCTTTCGTTGCCGCCGCTGTAGCTCAGTGGTAGAGCACGTCATTGGTAATGACGGGGTCGCAAGTCCGATTCTTGCCAGCGGCACCATTTGCTTATTTCAGGCGTTTTTAGTAGTTCATCAAACGGCTTTCTTATTGAAAAACAAAGATTTTTTCCTTCAGTTTTGCTATCCGATAAGATTAAATTCAAAATATCTTTTTTTTGCGAAATAATCGGACTTTTTAGAAAACTTCCTATATTTGCAGCCACTTCCGCAATATTTGCTAAAATTTCATCGGTTTCATTATCAATATCAAGATAACGCTCCATGTCTTTTTCAAGTTTTTCTTTTTCCAAGTCAATTTCAGCTTTTAATTCATTATACATCTGTTCATCACATTTTCCTTGAATATATCCACGGAATAAAGATTTTGCCTGTTCATCGAGTCCGGATAATTTGATTGTAATCTCTCTTTTTAAGGAAGCCGTATTTACATTTTCTTCTTTAAGCTGCCTTTTGACTTCTGATCTGATATTTTTTAACATAGTGTCGCTCATGACAAGAGGTTGTGACAATTCTTTTTCAAGTTGTTGTAATATTTTTGCTTCATTGATTGATTTTTGCGAGCATTTTGAGCGTAATTTATTGCATTTGAGATAATTATAAGAGTGATTGGCGTCTTTTACCTTGGTTTCACAAGTCATCAAACTACCGCAACAACCACATCTGACTAAACCGGTTAAGACATATTGTTTATCACCATAATATAACTTACTCGGAGCGCGTTTTCTGCCTTCCATAACATTTTGCACAATTTGAAACAACTCTTCATCTATCAATCTTGGATAAAGGTTTTAATCTTGGTAAAATCGGATTTGTTGCACAACAAACATATGAAAATACTTGCAAACGTAAAAAATAGATGTTTTAATTTTATGAATTAAACTATTAGTAAGGAGATAGTATTTATGAAAACTTTGGGTCAGCAGGTTTTAGTCTTAGGTGGATTTTACTTTATTATCTCCTTTTTGTCTTCTTTAGGAAGTGGCAATATTTTTGAAATATTTGATTTAATAATGTTTATTACATTTATCTGTTTGCTTATCATATTATGTTGCAAAAGAAGATATAATTTTTTAATTAATTTTCAAAATCGGTTTCGAAAAATTTTTAATTATCTATTAGGATTGGGTATCGTTCAATATTTTGAAACTATATTTGTAACAATTCCTGGAATTATTTATGGTTATAAAGCAAGTCAAGCTCAATATAATGGTTTTGAAATATCTCAAGCACCTGTAAAATATTTACAAATTACCAATTATGTTTATTGGCTTCTTTTGTTTATTGTATTGATATTGATAACCTACCGGAATTTCATAAAAAAAACAAAACCATAAAAATTTTCAATTAAATAACATCAACGCTTTTAAACTTCCCTTCCAACAAGAAAAGAAGTTAAAAAAGTCGCTCTTTATATAGAGAATCATTGAGATATAAGATATTGCTTCAGCTCAAGTCATTGTGACACAAAGCTATTGTTGTATCAAGTACAGTTATCATTTAAATCGATTTTGTAAGCAAACAGAGCTTGTTGAGCCTTTTCAAAATTGAAATCATCTCTTAAAGTAATGTCCCAATCTGTTGTGCTAACTCCTTAAACCTCTCACACTCATCAGTCCGATAATCGCACAGCATATAAATTCTCACTGTAAGCGAAAGGTAAATTCAAAAGTAAATGAAACTTACGATAAAATTTTACGAACAAAATTCGAATTATCGGCGTTTCGCTAAATATTTAATAGACCTTATATTTCTTACATTTACTATAGCAAATCATGAATATTATATTCATCATAGCCTTCATAATAATAACTTATATCAATGCCTTTCATAAAGATTTCTCGTTCATCAATTTTATCCGTTAGAGCATTTTTTAAGAGATGTTTTATTTCGATATCTTTAACAGGACTTCTTTCCATTGCTGATAAATAATCTTCTTTGTCTATTTTATTCCAATCAACAACTTGTTTAATCTCTTTCTTAAATATTAAATCCAGCCAAATTCTTGTTGAACGCCCGTTGCCTTCTCGGAAAGGATGGGCAATATTCATTTCAACATATTTTTCAACAATTTCATCAAAAGTTGATTGCGGCATTTTATCAATATGCTTTAAGGATTGTTCCAAATACATTACCGGAGCAAATCTGAAATTGCCTTTAGATATGTTAATATTACGCATTTTTCCGGCAAATTCATAAATATCTTCAAACAAATATTTATGAATCTGTTTTAATCCGGCAAATGTACCTGCTTTTATCTGATTGATTTTACCACTGTCAAAAAGCTTTTTAGCCTTTTCTTTACTGAGTTTTTCTTCAATCTTATTCAGTTCAATTTGATTGGTAATATTCAATTTATTTTCTAAAACCATTACAATCCCTAAAATAAAACCATCTTTATTTTTATAATAATATAATACTTTTAAAAATTATATAACAAAATCAGATTTCTAACAATTCATTGATATTCAACACTAAGTTACCTCCAAAATTTCAACTTTCTTTAAAATCATCGCACTTATTAGTCTGATAACTGTACAGTTTGTAAATTCCCATTGCGGTGCAATGAGGCTCTGAGGTTTTATCGCTTGCTTTCACTAACTATCAACTGCGCACACCAGTTTTGAAAATAGCAATTTTTAACCAACTTATCGGAATTTTTACTATTCCCAAGCCGATAAAATTTTACCCCCCAGAACAAAAAAAACAGAACACACATAGAACAAATCTTATTGATTTTTTAATTTTTGTTATTTATAAAGTATTTAATTTGTTGAAAGCAGCAATGTTTACTGCTATCAATAAGATTAGGAGTGATCATTTATGGCAAGGATAAGAAAAAACAATTTAGTTGCCCCATTTGTAAAATGGGCTGGGGGAAAAAGACAGCTTTTGCCTGAATTGATAAAGCGCATTCCTAAATTTAGTACATATTGCGAACCTTTCGTTGGCGGAGGGGCTTTGCTTTTTTATTTGCAACCATCTAAAGCGATAATAAATGATTTTAACAAAGATTTGATTAATACTTATATTGCCATACAAGATGATGTTGAACAGTTAATCAGATATTTATCAACATATAAAAATGATTCTGAAAGTTATTACAAGATAAGAGAATTAGATAGAACTCCTTTGTTTAATAATATGTCCAGTACAGAGAAAGCATCCCGATTAATTTATCTTAATAAAACTTGTTATAATGGGTTATTTAGAGTAAATAGCCAAGGCGAATTTAACTCTCCTTTTGGCAGTTACAAGTCTCCGAATATTGTTAACGAGCCGATTCTTCGAGCTGTTCATAATTATTTAAAAAATGCAGAGATTACATTCTTAAATGGCGATTTTGAAAATGCTGTAAAAGATGTAAAAAAAGGAACATTTGTTTATTTTGATCCTCCTTATGATCCTGTTTCTGCATCTTCTAACTTTACAGGTTATACCAATTTAGGCTTCGGCAAACAAGAACAAATAAGATTAAAAAATGTGTGCGATGAACTTAATGCCAAAGGCATTAAGTTTTTGCTATCAAACTCCGCTACAGATTTTATTTTAGATTTATATAAAGAATATAAGATAGAAAAAATACCTGCCAAACGAGCCATAAATTCTAATGCAAGCCTTCGTGGCAGTATTGATGAGGTTTTAATAAGAAATTATGAAGATTAATCTTTGGGAAAATATTTTTGACAAATACGACATTCTTGAAAATATCAGAAAAAATGGTCAATACGAAATATCGGCTAAAGTTATAAATGGATTTAGAGAAGCTCGTTTAATGACCAAGTTTGATAACGCTTCTCAATTGCCGAGGATTTTTGCGGACAACAAATTATCTATTCTTCCAGTTACTCGAGGCAATTATATAATTGCACCAATGAAGATTTTTCATGATTTTCCTAAAATTGAACATTCTGGTGATATTTCTTATTTACAATTTCCTGAGCATATACAAAGTTTATCTCCGGAAAACTTAACAAGTGAGGCCTTAGCTTTAAATGCAGCGTATCTTTCTGGAATATTAAAAGATTTTATAGGTGATGAGCAAATTTCCCCGACAATTAACGGGAGAATGTCGTCATCCGCTTTTGATTTTAATATAATTAACAGCTTGTCAAACGAAATCATAAAGATAAATGTAAATAATGCTCAAATTGAAATTGATGCCGGTTATGAAGGAGCAGAGTATCTTTCTATTATTGAAGCTAAAAACCATTTAGCTGATGATTTTGTTATCAGACAATTATATTATCCTCTGCGCTTGTGGGCGGGCAACATAAGAAAACCGGTAAAAACAATTTTTATGGTTTATACTAATAATATGTTTTATCTCTATGAATATAAATTTGATGATATTCAAAATTATAATTCATTAAAATTAAATCGATTTCAGAGATATAGTTTCGAAAAGCTGGAAATAAGTTTAGAAGATATTGAACATATCTTACAAAATGTAAAAGTGGTTCAAGAGGCATCTATTCCATTTCCTCAGGCAGATAGTTTTGAACGGATTATCAATTTATGTGAATTGTTATACAAAAGCGATTTAACTAAAAATGACATTACTAATGAGTATGGTTTTGATAAAAGGCAAACAGATTACTACATAAATGCTGGAAAATATCTCAACTTAATAAAAGAGCAGGATGGGGGAGTTTCCTTATCATCTACAGGAAGAAATATAATGGATAAATCTCCAACAAAAAAGCAACTGGGTTTTGTTCATCAAATTTTACAGCATACTGTTTTTAACGATATTCTAAAAACACAACTTAAATCGGGTTTACCTTTATCAAAAGCTGAAATTATTGGCACGATGAAAAAGTACCCATTATTTAATGTAAAGGGTGAAAGTACATATATTAGAAGAGCCTCAACAGTTAGCTCTTGGGTTAATTGGATTACTTCTTTGATTACAATCTAAAAAATAAAACTTTAACAGCATAAAACAATATAAAATTTTCCCAGAAACTATACCAATGCAGAAGCTTTATGTTATTTTCAATTTTAGTCATAAAAAAGACTTGCTTTGACACAAGCAAGTCTTTTTTTATTATATGAAGCTTTCAATCCATAGTGGTGTTAAAGTTTCTTTATACTGAGTATAATCCGTATATAACTTTTCATATTTGACAACCAGATGCTTTTTAGCCATCCGCCACTCCGGATGTTCTTTAGCATTGATAACATGGTAGCTGTTGTCAGACAAAATAAAATGGAAAAGGTAAAACTCTTCACCATAAATACGGCCTGTATATCTTCCATTAATTTTGCCGTTGCTTTTTGACATACCAGCACCGACACCGCCACCAATACCGAGAACACCTCCGCCACCGCCGATTGATGATAAGTCACCGTTCAAAGAACCGTGCTCTTGAGTATCGGCTTCTTTTTCCCAAGAACAGGCAATAATTTTCAGCTTTTTGCTAACATTATTCTTTTTTATAAATTCCTGAAGTTTGTCAGCTTCTGCTTGTCGCGTCGCCTGTTGTTTTTCCACCTCAATCAGGTAAACAGAATCAACAGACAATCTGATAGATTTTTGCACCGTTTGTTCACAATTCGCAAGATATTCTTCTATTTTCTTTTGTTCCGCTTGCAATGTGGAGATTTGAGAATCAGAGATAAAGTTTTCTGCCTGATATTTTTGGAGCTGATCTCTGGAAGCTTCCCCCATATAAAAGCAATAGCTTCCCACACAACAACTTCCGATAAACATGATTGCCGCAATCATCATACCCGAATTACTGCTTTCTTCATAAACTTGCCCTCTAAAATCAACTTTGTCACGCGGTATAGATTTTAGAAATAAAAATATAGAAAAAACAATAGGTATGACCATCCAATGTTTGATATCATCATATGAGCTACTCATTTTTTGCTTTTCGGCGGTTAATTCATTTTTCCGATTGGAAATCGTTTGAGTAATCGCCGATAACTTTTTTCTTTGCTCGTGATAACCGTGCTTGCTTATTTCTTTATCGTAAAATTGCTTTTCGATAACCCGTTTATCGATGTTAGATAAATATCCTGTAGCGTTTTGCGCATACAACAAACAAAATATCGGCATAAGTGCCGACAAAACTGCAATAATAATTTTCTTTTTCATAATGTTTTATTTTAATTGTTAATATTTTTTAAAACAAAAAACATTTTTGAAACCAAGATTGATTACTCAATAATTGACTACAATAATGCTTTTTAATGAGTAAAGAATATAACATCCCCCTATTTTTGCAAGCACAAAAATTGACAAAAAAGGAGAGATAAGGAGTTTTGAGGCGGAGGTTGAGCCGAGTTGCAAAGCAAGTTTGGCAAGCCGGACGGTGGCGGTCATCGGCGGAGGGAGAGGCGTTTTGAGGCGGAGGTTGAGCCGAGTTGCAAAGCAAGTTTGGCAAGCCGGTTGGCGGCGGTCATCGGCGAAGCGAGAGGAGTTTTGAGGCGGAGGTTGAGCCGAGTTGCGAAGCAAGTCCGACAAGCTGGTTGGCGGCGGTCATCGGCGAAGCGAGAGGATTTTTGAGGCGGAGGTTGAGCCGAGTTGCGAAGCAAGTCCGACAAGCTGGTTGGTGGCGGTCATCGGCGGAGGGAGAGGCGCTTTGTGGTGCGGGGTGAGCAATTAACAAAAGGTGCGGACGCTATCGCTATCCGCACCTTCAATATCTGCCCTTTTCAGTCTAAACGCACTACCAGTTATAACTTGTACCCAAGCCTAAGGATGATGCCCGGTAATGACTACCGAAGGTATGGTTAGCCCAGCCGTATGCTGAGAAGTAATCAGAGAAACCATAGCGGCCGCCTACTTCTAAACGTCCCAATGTCTGATTTTTCAGCACGCCCATTTTTCGCAAGCCAGTCACTTTTACCTCGTCGCCATCATTAAACGTTTGAACCAAAATCGGTTTGACATAAACATTGCCATAGCCGTCATCGACTTCAAATGTCTTGGTTAATCTGGTACCAAATTCTGCTTCCATTTGTCTTAATGGGGTATACTGGGCTGTTTTGCCAGCGCTATCACTTACATCATCATACTTCACTTGCGTATAAAAGAGGCTTACTTCAGGCGTGATATAAAGCGATTTATTCAGCGCATAATCATAACCAAACGCGACACTACCACCAAACTCTGTTCCGTCAGTATCTGAGGTTATACCGTCTTTCGTTTTGATATCAACCTGCTGTATCCCGCCAAACAAAGTCGCAAAAGCCCACCAATTTCTTTGATCGTAACGGTAATACAATCCAGCCAAATAGCTATCGATGTCAATTTCTGATTCGGTCACAGAGTAATAATAACGACCATAGCCATTCATGTCATAATTACCCTTACGATAAGAAAAGAACAATCCTAACTTGTTGTACAAGTCGTGTTGCACCGTGCCGCCGGCTTCCAATCCCCAGACGTCAGATTCAACACCGACAGTTTCTTTATTCGTTGAAGAATAATAAACAGCGTTCGCCCACAGCGTATCAAACGGTTTGCCATCCCAATAAAAATCATAGAAACCGCAAGATGGGCAATAAAGTCTGTTTCCCTGAACCTGACGGTCAATATTACCAATCATTCCTCTGGTCTGCTCCAGTGCGGCTACAGGCAAAGCCTGATAAGCAATGACTTCAGGCACAACCTTACGCCCACGGCTAAATACCGGAGAAGAAATGTTCGGAATATTGGGCACATCCGGGATATTCGGAACATCCGGAACGCCGGGAAGATCCGGCTGGGCATTCTTATCAGGATTGTCACTGTCGTTCATAACCAAATCCCATTGATTGGCATTATTTCCAAGGGAAGCGTATTTGACATCATACAAATAAGGGCTTCTGTAAACGCGCGAAACCACAAATGATCCCTCGTTACCGGTCGTATCATTTTCTGACTGTGCAAACAAGATACTTCCCTTGCCGCGAATATCCGTGTCGGAAGAAGCATGAACAATCACTTTAGTCACACCTTCAACATTACCGGCGATATGCAACTCGTCCGCCGTCATATTATCCGGGTCAACATTAATATGCAGAAAACTGTCTGTCGCCGAATATCCTTTGAGGTTGACAATATCCCGATAATTGTTGGCCAAGCTAAAGACCGCATTGTTCAATGTCAAAGTGGTTGCAGCGTCATCACGGTTGACAGAGCCATCCGTGTTCAACGCGGCAGCAAACGCACCTTTGCTATCCCAATTGCGGGCGCTTTGATCTTCGTGCTGATAGTCGCCGAAAACAAGAGATGTTCCGCTGACGGTTACACTTTCGGCATTGATAATATCGTTGTTCATTGCAATATATTGGGAAGTTGTTCCCTTAACGGCATCAACGACATCGTCTCCCGTAAAGTTGTATATTCCGTTTCTCAAGTTATCATTAATAACCCAACTGCCACCGCCGGAAGTATCGAAAGTAAATTCAGAAGTCGTGTTTCCGAGCACCGCATTATAAATTTTGCCATAGCTGCCGTTTTCCGTATAGTTTCCGGACATGAAATATGTATCAGCTCCGGAAGCGAATGTCATGTTGCCAAGCGTATATACCGCGCCGCCCGATTTCGCATGATTGTTAAGGAAATTGCCGCTGATTTTGCCAAATACAGCTCCGGTATTGCCATAGATAGCGCCACCGTATTCGACAGCCGAGTTCCCGATAAAATCACCGCTGATAGTCCCAATGGTTTTATTCAAATCATTATAAATAGCGCCGCCGCGTTTTTCCGCTGAGTTGGCGATGAAATCTCCGGAGATGTTTTTGATTTCCTTAGCGTTTTTGATAGCACCGCCATGCCCCAATGTAGCATTGCCGATGAAGTTTCCGTTAATTTCATTAATGGTTCCCATACCGCCATTGTTAATAGCACCGCCGCCATAATCACTGACATTGCTGTTTGCCTTGTTAGCAATAAAATCACCGGTAATTTTGTTAATTGTTCCTTCGTTTTCTATTGCCCCTGCTTTAATCCCTGCTGTATTGCCAATGAAATCTCCGGTAATATCGCCGATTTGCCCGTAATGGTAATTGTAAACAGCACCACCGATTGCAGCGGCCGAATTAGCGATAAAATTGCCGGTAATATCTTCAATAACCCGACTAGTGCTATTATAAATTGCGCCGCCGGAGCCGTTTGTACCATCAACATGATTGCCGACGAAATCACCGGTTAGATTGCCCATCGTGCTGTTATTGCTAATAGCACCGCCGTTAGTTATTGCGGCATTGGCAATAAAGTTGCCGGTAACATCTCCGGTTGTTCCCTCATTGTAAATCGCACCGCCTGATCCGCCTCCCGGAGCCTGCCCTGCTATATTGCCAATAAAGTCACCGTTAATATTGCCAATTTGCGCGTTTTTATAGTTATAAATAGCGCCGCCGTTTCCTTTTTGGTCGCTTCGCGCCAGCCCTGTATAGTTGCCAACAAAGTCACTGTTTATTTCACCTATTGTTCCGGTGTTGTAAATAGCGCCGGCACCACTTGGAGCATAGTTGTGTACGAAACTCCCCTTAATACTGTCAATTGTTCCGCTGTTATTGATACCGCCGCCTTTTGAAGCACTTCTTATAATATTTACAAAATCGGCATCAACATCACCGGTTAAACCTGCTTGAGCAGAAGTGTATTTTGTGCGACCGGGAATATCCGTATATGTATATTTGAAATATTGCGTATCACCATTAGGAAGTTGGAGTTTAACGACATCATCCCCTTCAGCAGAAACTTTTTCCCATGAAATATTTTCCGCCGATGAAAATTTATCCTGAAGCATGACTATTTTATAATATTTATTGCTTAAGTTGCCCTTATCGTCTGCTTCCTGAATAATAAAATCGTAATCGCTGTCAGAACCTTCCTGATATGTAAAGGCACTGGACGGGAGTGTCGTTAAGTCAAACAAAGCGTTCGGGGTTTCCGTCAATGCTCCGGCAGGCGCAACACCGTTTGCTTCTGCGCTTGATTTATTTAATGTTGGTTCTAAAGACCATGCTGAAGACGACACGCCCCCCAAAGCGGCGGCCATTAACATTATTGTCCAAGTAGTTTGTTTAGTCATTTTCTTGCCAAAAAATTAGTATATGTATCTTAAAATACATTAAATGTATAATGAACGGGTTAAAAAATTACTAAAACACTTATGAGAGGGATTTTAATCAATGTTCCAAGCTTTGAATAAAACAAAAACACCGCAATTCAAATGAACTGCGGTGTTTTTGTTAGTTATGCAAACTCATTGTAAAGAAAATACATAGCCGCATACTCTTTTGTTTGTTCTTTGCCCTTTTCAGAAATTTGGGTACGGATATCTGCCAAGGCCATTAACGCAGAAATCCTTTTACCTTTCAAATCCGGCAAAGTTTCTCCAAAAGTTTTGGTCTGAAGTTTTTGCCACCAGGGTTGTTTTTGATCCTCGACGTTAAACTCCACAACAAAGCGGCGGCTGTATGAAACTTCCTCCTCTCCATTCGAGGTACGATACAGCTCAACATCATAGTTTCCGTCAGGAACACTTGTGAATTCCAAACACCCTTTGGGAATAAGGTAAATCTCGCCGGAGAATGGAATGTACACGCCATCAAAATCAGACGTACTGCATTGGTTCAGGCAGCATAGTACCATAATGGTATGTTCCCTGAAGAAACCATAGTCATAGCCAAGCTTCTTGCAGGCCGAATAATATTTTTCGGACACCCGGGCACAAACTAACTCGGTTTGCGCAACGCTGAACGGGGTGAATGAGAACGCAGCCGATACCATATCCTTTACTTCTTCGGCGCCAAACTTCTGGGATGCTTTCAAGATGCTGTCATCACATGACATCTTCGCAATAATTATTGTATTCATACTTTTGTGAAATAATTAAATTAAAAATATCAAATCGGAAATCTTATAGACAATTTCGAAAACTTTGTCAATATACTTTTTAAGGGAAACAAATTTTAATAAAACTATTGAAATGCATAAGAAAACATTATATGTTATTGCTAATTATTTATTATTTTGTTTTCGTTTCTGTTCAGGAAACTATGTTAAATCTTAAAAATATGTATTATTATGGACACAAAAAAAGTTTTAGTTCTTGAATGCGTTGCTGCCAAACTTCAAATCAGCCCTCAAGAACTTGCTCAATGGCTTGAGAATCGCAAACAGGCTCAACAGCTCGCAGCGAAAGCATCGTTTGAGGATAAACTTCAAGGATTTGTTATCTTGACAGAAGCTGTTACAGACCTTGCTGAAGATATCAAAAAGAAAGCGGCCTCCGACGCGCAATCATGGAGCGGACATTAAGCTGCTTCCCCATTCAAAAAAACTCCCTATATCAGGGAGTTTTTTGGTTTAAACATAACTCAGCTTTGTGCCCGGACGAAGCGCGAACAGTCAATCCTTTTGCGCCAGCCAGGGAGATGTTTATTTTACAATGCTTCAAGCATCTTTTTATAATAGTTTAAAACGGTTCGAATCTTGGGAATATCTTTAATCGTCCGGTGGGTAATCAAATAGATTGTTGCTTCGGCACTGCATGGGATATTATCCAAACACACCATTCCATGGCCGCCGCGGACAAAGTTCAGCGGCATGATGGCAATTCCTGACCCGCTGATAGCCAAGTCATTAACGACAAACGTACTGTTTGAAAAACAGATGCCTTTCTCGGCTTTTTGCTGCAATTTTTTAGCTTCCGGCGTTTGCCACCAGCCCTCATTTTTGACAAGAAGCCGATGATTTTTTAACAAATCGTTCAAATCCTGCGGGTAAGAATGTTTAGCCAAATATTCTGAAGATGCAAAAAAGCCGAATTTTACTTTCCGGCTGTATACAACCACCAAATCTTCCCCTTTGGGAACAGTATAGCTCATGCAGATATCATAAGCCATTTTGTGCATATCCGGCGCTTTATCAAAAGTATCAATAAATAAAGACAAATCAGGAGATTGCTCCAACAGTTCTTCTAGGCAGACATACATATTGCTGCGCGCGTCGCGCTCATATGCAATACGCACCTCCCCTTTAACATTGGTTTCAGAAGGAACAATGGCATAGGCTTGCTGCAAATGTTGTTTAAGGACATCGGCAATTGCAACCACCTTTTCGCCTTTCGGTGTCAGGGTACAGCCCTTTTCATCCGAAGCGACGAGCTTAACGCCCAATTCACTTTCCAGATTGTTAACATACTTATTTAACGTATCAATTGAGGTATTCAAAAATTTGGCAGCATTCCGTTTGCCGGAACTCTTTTTAATCGCATGGAGCATCATAATACCCTCCATGTTCATTAAATCTTTTTTACTAAACATTATGATAGTCCTTAAATGTTAGCATAGTAGGCTAAAGTTAATGATAATGGCGGTATACACTACAATACTTTTAATTGCAAGTCTTTTTATTATATAAAAGTTAATATTTGCACATATTAATTGTACTTGCAATATCTGCAAATTTATGCGTCTTCCTGAGATTCTTTTTTTAATTGCTCTCTGGCGGCCTGCTGTTGTTTGCGTTTTTGCAAATTCTTTTGCAGCGCTTTGGCCTCACGCTCAAAACGTTCTTTGCTGCGCGGCCCGTGCGCCGTGTTCTTTTTTTCTTTTTTTTCGGTCATCGTCTTATCCATTATGTTATTATAAGCTTATCTTAGAGCGGAGAAGTTAACAAATCATAACCTTAAAACCGTTTCGTCACTTTTAACTATCTTTTTAAGCCCAAATCTGTTAAACTTCTTTTAGATACTTATGCTTGGAAGTTAAAAACATGACTGACAACGACGAGAAAAATAAAGAGAAAAAAGCTAAAAAACAAAAAAAGCAAACCAAGAAAGGCAAAGCATTAGCCCTGATTGCCGGCGGTAAGGCACTGCAAGTTGCCGGAAAAGCAATGAAAGCGACGGCTAAAGCCATGCAGCAGGCCGCCAAAGTCATGTTGAGAACGGCCAAAGCAATGGCAAGAACCGCAATTAAGATGGTTCAAGCTGCGGCGAGCACCGGGCCGGCTGCGGTTGTTTTAGTTCCTGCCGCCAGCGTAGCCGCCGCAGGTTTACTTGCAGGGTCTGCAGCATTAGGCGCGACAGGTATGGCTTTATCCGTCACCGCCAAAGTAACAGACAAAGTTGGCAGCCTGATGCAGAAAAGCGGTCAAAAAATGCAGGAAAAAGGCAATAAGATTCTTGCAAAGATTAAAGAACAAGGCATTGAGCAAACTCAGGAAGCTTCCAAAGAACAAGAGAGCCAGACAATCCAGAATATTATGGAAAATGTGATGGAGCAGCAAACTAAGGGGCAAATGACGACTCAAGACAAAGACCAAATTGCCGCATTATCGGGCAGACCAGCTCCCAACGGGAGAACAGCCTCCCCATCCCAAGCCAATAACAACCAGCCGGAACAAACCCCGCTTCAGCCAAGCGCGGCGGCAGAGAATGCTCCGGCCTCACCACAGGCGGCCAGCGAAAAACAGGTTACCCCTAAGAAAAACAAGACCGGGCGCAAGATTTATGAACTTAGCGGCAGAAGAAGCTCTCGCAGGAAGACACCGGTTAAGCAAACAACCCTGAATCCGAATATGCTGACAGCAAACAGAGGCAGAAGCGCCAGCTAGCCGCTTTAAGTGTCACTCCCTCTAAAAAAATATTGAAGTCATTTTTTTTTAACTTATCCGTTTTAGAATAACGGTATAATCAATTATGCCCGTCAACAGGAAGAAACAGGCTAGAAGAAAAGGATAAGTTTCATGGATAAAATTAAAATCATCGGCGGCAACCGTTTGGAAGGCAAAATTTACATCAGCGGCGCAAAAAATGCCGCTTTGCCGTTAATTTGTGCCAGTTTATTAACCGACGAAACTATTACGCTGACGAATATGCCGGCATTATCCGATATTCGTTCAATGAATGCTTTGCTGGAACAAATGGGCACACAAATTGACAGTTTTGATGATTTCTTAGACGGGCATGAAACCAAAACCTATTCCTATCGCACGCCCAAATTTACCAGTTTAATTGCGCCCTATGATTATGTCCGCAAAATGCGGGCATCCTATTATGTTTTAGGACCGGTATTGGCCAGAGAAGGCCATGCAGAGCTTTCCCTGCCGGGCGGTTGCGCCATCGGTGCGCGGCCGATGGATATCCACCTGACCTCTCTGGAGCAGATGGGAGCAAAAATCGAAATCAAAAACGGTTATGTTCACGCCGATATTAACGGCAAGCTGAAAGGCGCGCACATCACTTTTCATACGGCTTCTGTCGGCGCAACCTGCAATATTTTGATGGCCGCAACTTTGGCTGAGGGCGAAACTATTATTGAAAACGCCGCCAAAGAACCGGAAATCGCCGATTTGATTGATTTATTGATTGCCATGGGAGCGCAAATTGAAGGCAAGAACACGTCCAAACTGGTTATCCAAGGCGTGGACAAGCTTCATGGCGCAAGACATAAAGTAATCGCAGACCGTATTGAAGCCGGGTCTTATGCCATTGCCGCGGCAATTACCAACGGACGGATTGAACTGGTTAACGCGCAGGCTTCCACTTTGCGCACACCGCTGGAAATCCTGAAAGCGATGGGCGTTTCTGTTGAAGAAGGCGATAACAGCCTGACAATTGACGCAACCAACCGAAAATTAACCGGGCAAGATATTATGACCGATTATTACCCCGGATTTCCGACTGATTTGCAAGCGCAGTTTATGGCTCTTATGACTGTTTCGGAAGGCGCGTCGCTGGTGACGGAAAATATTTGGGAAAACCGCTTTATGCACGTTCCGGAATTAATGCGCATGGGGGCTAACATTAATGTACACGGCCACGCTTCGGCTATTGTTCGCGGCGTTAAGCAACTTTCCGGCGCGCCAGTCATGGCAACGGATTTACGAGCCTCATTCGCTTTAATTCTGGCCGGACTGGTTGCAGAGGGCGAAACGATTGTTAACCGCGTTTATCATCTGGATCGTGGCTATGAAAAGCTGGATGAAAAACTGAAAG
>CANDEX010000024.1 GCA_947383875.1 uncultured Azospirillum sp.
TGAACAACGCAAATTTCTGCAGGGTTCAAATGGCTTTTTTATTGTTAAACTTTCCTCTTTAAAAGAGCAAGAACAGAGTGCAATGATGCAAGGCTGCCGTTAAATGCGCGTTTCTTTAAACTCACTTTTTACTAAACGTCAGGAGAATGTATTTTGCCAAAGCGGACGGCTGATTAATAACAATTCGAAATGCCATACGCCCGTTCGGTTCTAAAGACGAAACAGGAGCTTTATCATTAACTGATTGCAGCAAATTCGTATCTTTATCCATTATTTCGACATGAATTAACGGCACGTCAACAGCATAAGGATTGGTATTTACAATATAACCTTTCACTTCCATCTTACGAACATAATCTTCCGTATATTCGTTACGCAGAACATTTTGGAACGCTAAACCTTCACCGACAATACGCGACTCAATTCCGAGAGCTCCGTACGCTTTTTCGGCTGCCGGAAAAGTTCTCACAATTTCGAATCGCAACGCAAACAAAATCAACACCGCGGCAACCAACAAAAACAACAGATAGTATTTTAAAGTTCCGGGATGATCCAACCCCAACCAATGCTTGATTTTGCTCCATAGACGGCGAGACGGTGTCCGCGTTTGTTCCTGTTTAAACAATTCTTCCGTCTGCGTCGACAGGCGGGCAAAAATATCTGTCATCGCCGTCGTATCGACCGAAGGCTCTTCAACATTTTCTTCAACTTCGGAATTTTCGGCAACAGTCGTTTCTGCAATATCTTCATTTGCAGGAGTTTCTTCCGACGGGAGTTCGTTTTTTATTAAATCATCCTTTGTGCAACGCCAGACTTCTCCACATTTAGCACAACGCATTTTAATTCCCTTTTCGGGAATTAAATCCGGCTGAATATCATAGCCTGTATGGCATTTGGGACAATATAAAATCATTCTTTAACCTCTGAATGCCACTATAGGCATAAAAACCATATAATCAAAGTAAAAAAAACGTTTTATTAAATATAATATTGCTATATCTTAGATTCAAAATCTGATGAGGAGTGCAAATTGATAAAAAACACTAATTACCCCGAAGCGGTTATTGAAATGCAGAATGTCGGCATCCGTTACGGTCAGGGGGCGGAAGTATTGAGCGACATCAAATTATCACTCAAGCGCGGCTCTTTTCATTTTCTGACCGGGAAAAGCGGTGCCGGAAAAACATCTCTGCTGAGCATGATGTATCTGGCACAAAAGCCCAGCAGAGGCATTGTCAGTGTCTTTGGCAAAAACGTGAATTTCACAAACAGAGATTCTTTAGCAATGCTACGCCGCAAAATTGGGGTTGTATTTCAGGATTTCAGACTTCTGGATCACTTGTCTGCTTTTGATAATGTGGCTCTGCCCCTGAGAGTCTGCGGCATGGAAGAACGAGAAGTCAAAAAACGCGTTACCGAACTGTTGCAATGGGTTGAACTAGATAAACACATCAAAAAACCGACATCAACATTATCCGGCGGTGAAAAACAACGTGTGGCCATAGCCAGAGCCGTCATTAATCGTCCCGAACTGCTTTTGGCTGACGAACCGACAGGCAACGTGGATAACGATATTGCGGCTAAACTAATGAAGTTGTTTGTTGAACTAAATAAACTCGGAACAACCGTTGTTATTGCCACACACAGTGATAAGCTGATTGCCGACTTTGCCTTCCCGCGTCTGCATCTGCAAAACAAGAATCTGCGAATTTACAGCCCTAGCGATATTATTCCGACCGGAGGCCGAAATGTCTAATTCTAATGCCATGATTGCCCGAAAAAAAGAACTGCCTTTGCAAGATGACAGTTCCAATCTGTTTTTACAGGTTATGATTTGCATTGCGGTTTTTCTGTTCGGCGTGACACTGGCCGGAGTTTTATCCATTAACTCCATGCTGGCTGCATGGAACGAAAGTATTCTCGGTTCTCTGACAATTCAAGTTATGCCGCTAAACGACATCAATCCCGAACAGGCTAAAGCTCAAACATTGGCTCAACAGGAAAAAGCCGTTGAATTGCTGCAAAGCAAACCCGAAGTTGACAAAGTGACCCCGTTAAATAACGAACAGCTGCAAAAACTGATTCAGCCTTGGCTGGGAGACGGTGTCGAAATTAATGAACTACCTATTCCCAGACTGATTGACGTTCGTTTGAAACCCGGTGTGGAAGTCGATTTTATTCGCTGGGCAGAGGAACTGGCTGAGGCAGCTCCGCAAGCTTCGCTGGACAATCATAAATTATGGCTCAATAAACTTATCAAATTCGCTGACGGGCTCAAAATTTTGGCATTAGCCGTTTTGGTTCTGGTGGTTGTTATTACGTCAGGTGCCATATTTTATTGCACACAAACCAGTCTCGGGCTGCATAAACATATTATTGAGATTTTACACTTGATGGGAGCTAAAGATACTTATGTCGCTCAACAATATGCCAAACGCACAGCGTGGCTTGGTTTTTTAGGCGGCGTGTATGGCCTTCTGTTGGCTATTCCGACAATCTTTGTTATTGCCAATCTCGCCAAACAAATTGAAGGCGGAATCATCAGCGAAGCTCGACTGGCAGCAACCGATTGGCTGACTATTCTAAGTCTGCCGCTGTTTTCCATGCTGATTGCCATGATGACTGCTTATTATACAGTTAAGAAAACATTAGAGAAATTTATGTAGACTGCTGACATGACAAAAAAACAACTGTTTATTTTTACTTTAATTTTTCTGGGAATTGCGTGGTTGGGCGGATTTGTGATATTCCATCACCGGATTTATCATTTTGCTCCGGATGACGGAAGACAAACAGATGCAATCATTGTTTTAACCGGAGGTAAAAACCGAATCGCCGAAGCCATAAAACTACTGAATAACGGCTTGAGTGAAAAATTATTTATTTCCGGCGTCTCGAAAGGAATTTCCTTAGAAGATTTAAGCAAAAGAGATGATATCACCATCCCTACTCAACGAGAAATCACTCTGGACAACCGCTCAACAAATACAATTGAAAATGCAACGGAAGCCGCGGAATGGATTGAAAAAAACAACATTTCATCTATTCGGCTTGTAACGTCGAATTACCATTTGCTGCGTAGCGAACAGGAATTCAGAGCCAAGGTTCCGCATCTAAAGATCATTTTACATCCGGTTTATTCGGAAAATGTATCGACCAGATGGTGGCGAAATCTGGGAAGTTTTGCCTTGGTGGCTTCCGAATATAACAAATTTCTGATTGTCTGGCTTCGCAGCCGGGCAGAACTTCTTTTTTAGCCTGAAACGAGGACTGACATGCTATATTTACGCTCTTTCATTTTTAACCTTATCTGCTACGGTACATTGGCTGTCGGCTGCTTTTTAACATCCATTATTGGACTGATTAACAAGCGCGTCACCGTGGTGATGTGGAATCGGTGTTTTATGCCGTTCATCTTATGGAATTTAAAATTAATCGCCGGAATAGAAATTGAGATTCGCGGAAAAGAATATATGAAGCAAGAAGGCGTTCTATATGCCAGCAAACACGAATCTGCTTTAGAAACATATTGTCTGTCTTCATATATTACCAAACTGGTATTTGTCTTGAAAAAAGAGCTGACTTATATTCCCTTATTCGGTTGGGCGCAGTATTTTTACGGCATGATCCCGGTTGATCGTTCTGCCGGCGGATCCGCAATGAAAAATATGCTGAAAGCAGCTCAAAACCGCTTGGAAAATAAACGCCCGATTATTATTTTTCCGGAAGGGACAAGGGTCAAACCTGGAACCGTCAGCGGCTATAAGCCAGGGCTGTTATTTATTGCCCAAAACCTGAATGTTCCGGTTATCCCTGTTGCCTTGAACACTGGTTTATTCTGGCAGAAAAATTCTTTTTTGCGGCATCCCGGTAAGGTTATTATTGAGTTTATGGAGCCTATGCCTGCGGATTTGGACAAGAAAGAATTTATGACCGAACTGCAGAAAAGAATTGAAACCAAATGCGCTGAGCTCAATGCGGAAACAATTAAAAACTATCCGCAAGCGGCTAAACTTCTGGTAAAGGAATAATCATCGTGGTACGCGTTCTTCATCGTTTGTTTGTTTTTCTCCGCCGCTATGCTTTGTTAATCGGCGTTATGTTTATGACAACCATTATCGGAATTACCGGCATCGTGATGAGCCTGGAACGCAACCAAACCATTGCTCTGATTAAAGAACAGATTCTGAAAATTGAAGATTCTCTGATGGCCGCAGGATATGATATTGCATATGATGATCTCAGTTTCAGCCATTTCTCACCATGGCAAATTCTGCGGATTGAAAATTTACGTTTGTACTCTTTAGATGAAAACAACTACAGAGAATGGCAGTGCGATGAATTTGCCGTTAGTTCCGGATTTTTTACCGGCAATAAAATTCGTTTTCATCTCAGCAGCCGTCAGAGCTTGCATATCGGTCAACACGCGTGGAAAATGGATGCTCCGAAAATCATGGTCGAGATGACAACAGATGATAACGGAATTTTTCAAGATTTCATTTATGAGGCTGAAAATTTAACGGTGCAGAAGTTATTGGAAATTGAAAACATTAAATTTGCCATGCGCCGCAATAATCAAAAAACAATAGTCTCGGACAGCCCTTCCGTTGAGACATTTTTGAATATAAAAAACGTTCGCATCGCTGATTATACCGGCTGGCCGATGAATAAAGAAATTGATCATTTGTATCTGAATGCCAATATCATCGGCAATATAGAACAACGGCATACGCTAAATGACTCTCTTTATGACTGGATAGAGAACAACGGCTACATTGACATTGCAAAAATGATAATTAACTGGAAACCTTTGGTTCTGGTAGCCAAAGGAGAATTATATCTGGATGATAATTTGTCTCCGGACTTAACGCTTAATACCTCTTCACTGGCTTTAACAGAGGTTCTTGACAAATTGAATCAATACGGCTGGCTGGAAGACAAAGGCATATTTGTTGCCAAAATTTTGCTTAATAATAAATCATTCAAGAGAAATCAGACTGACAATTACTATACGGTTACCACACCGATTAAAATCAACAACAAGCAAATCCTGATTGAGAATATTCCGGTAAAAAAATATTAGCAGCCATCTACAGGCTTATCGGCTGAGCATAAGCTCCGACAATAGACAGATTTGTTATCACGTCATCTAATGCGGATAACCGTGTGTCATTGGTTTTCAGGTAGCCGTTCACTTCCAACAGACAAGATTTGTTATCATCAGCCGAAGCAGCCATACAGATTACTTTAACGCCATTGAAACCAGCTGCTTCAAAAATGTCAACAACGGTTGAAGAGCTGACGTCCGGCGCAACTTCGACAGATAACAAGCTGATATCTGAACCGCTTTTATCAGTTTCGGAAAGAGAGATAATGTAAACCTCTTCACTGTCCCGTGCTTCCTTGCGGCGAATAAATGGTAATTTGGCTATAATTTGTAAACGCTCACCATCTGATGTGGCTGAAAACGCACTCCACCAGGGTTTCTGATTAATTTCACAATTATCGCAAGGAATAACAGCCAATTGTGTCTCATGCGATGTCAGAGCATTCATAACCTGCCCAAAAGAACTGTAGACATCATAGTCAACATAACTGCCAAAATGATCCTGAACGATATTTATCAAAGAGTTGTCATTCTCTGGCCCATAAAGCGAAATTTTGAGCTTATTTTTCAAAAAAGCACTGGTTGTTAAAATCTCACGCCAGATTTTAGCGATAACATATTCGGGAAAATCACTTTTATGCGTACGCAACAGCTTCTTTATAACGGTTGCTTCTTTTCCGAGAGAATTTTCGACCACATTGCCATCCGATTGTTGTTTAACCAACTCGGTGCGCCGCATCAGCAAATTATACATTTCCGAATCGATTTCATCTATGCGCTTTTGCAAACCATCCGCTTTTTCATCAGACATTTGTATTCTCCTTCGGGGCGTATTCCAAAAATATAACCTTAGCCAATCCATATATACGCTCTTTTAGAAAAGTATAGCAAGCAGGAACTTGCAGTTGTTCATTTTTTTCAACTTCCACCAAGCATAAAGCTCCGGGGGTCAACCATCCCTTGTCCGCCAATGACTGTAAAGCTGGAGTACTTAAACCGCGGTTATACGGTGCGTCCATAAACAATAAGTCATACGCTAACGGTGCCGGGGGCAACGAAGCCGCATCATGACGATATACCTTGATGCGGGATTTTTCTGCCGGAAACAGTGCCGCATTTTTCATTAGGCTTCCGGTATCTATATCAATCAGGCCAACAGCCGCTGCGCCGCGAGATAATGCCTCCAGACCGAAAGCACCCGTACCGGCAAAAACATCTAATAACGTATAGTTACTCCAATCTTTTTCAAGGGAAGAGTTAAGGATATTAAACAAAGCTTCACGGGCACGGTCTGCCGTCGGACGTACCTTGTCACTCTCCGGTGAAAACAGTTTTTTTCCCCGATAATGCCCGGCAATAATCCTCATAATTTAAACTTACTCCCCAATTGCTCTTTCAAAACTTTTCCGGGAACTTCCCTCACCTCACCCTTTCTCAGGCTGCCAAGCTGAAACGGTCCATAAGACAAACGAATCAGGCGTGCAACATCCAAATCTATAGATTTCATTAATTTGCGGATTTCTCGATTTTTTCCTTCATTTAAGGTAACGGTCAGCCAGGCATTTGTTCCCTGCTCACTCTCCAACTCTGCTTTTACCGGTCCGTAGTTTATACCGTCAACGGTTACACCATCTGCCAATTTTGCCAATTTTTTTAAGTCAACGTATCCGTGAACTTTTACTTTATAGCGTCGGCTCCAACCGTTTTGAGGAAGCTCCAATTTGCGTGACAGTTCACCATTGTTGGTCAACAGCAGTAATCCTTCAGAGTTTAAATCCAGACGACCGACAGAGATAACCCGCGGCATTCCGGCCGGCAGATTATCAAACACAGTCGGACGATTATCGGTGTCTTTATGAGTGGTCAGCAGTCCGACCGGCTTATAATAGAGCCATAGTCTGGTTTCTTCTACTGCCGGGAGTTTTTCTCCGTCCAACAGAATTTTTTCATTTCCCTCAACATTAAATGCCGGTGACGTAATAGTTTCGCCATTAACCGTCACTCGCTGTTGTTTAATCAGTTCTTCAGCCTGTCGCCGCGAGCAAACTCCGGAACGGGCCATAAATTTTGCAATTCTTTCACTCATATTAACTTTTCCTTTTTTCTTTTTTGTTAGCATACATTCAATTATTAATCAACCATAAGCGGGAAAGATTTTGAGGATACTGTCCTGAAGATATTTTAAGAATAAGGAAGTTATAAGTCAGATGGCAAATATCAAATTTATGGAACGCGCGTTGGCTCTGGCGGCCTATGCTGCGGAGCAGGATGAAGTTCCCATCGGAGCAGTGATTGTTAATCCGGCCACAGGAGAAATCGTCAGCGAAGCCTATAATTTATGTGAGCATGTGGCTGATGCATCGGCACATGCCGAACTGTTGGCTATCCGTCAGGCCTGCGAAAAGCTTAAAAGCAACCGGCTGAGGGATATGGATTTATATGTCACGTTAGAACCCTGCACCATGTGCGCAGCAGCGATTTCATTTGCGCGGATTAAAAATTTGTATTTTGGCGCAACGGACAGCAAAGGTGGTGCCGTTGTTTCCGGTGTCAGATTTTATGACAGCCCGACTTGTCATCACCGACCGGAAGTTCACGGCGGCCTGTTGGAAGCAGAATGCGGACAGATTCTTAAAGATTTTTTTAAAAAGAAACGAGAAAAAGTCAAACTTTAGACAAAAAGTGTTGAGTTTTAGGCAAAAGTGCGTTATAGTAAAGATAAGTTAAGTATTGTTACGGGGAAAAACAATGGAAAATACTGATTATATGCAAAATCCGGAATTCAAAGACTGGTTAAAATCAATAGGCTTTGATGAAAAAGCTTTGCAAGATCAAATCAACAACGATGATTATGGCCGTTTAGATGACTTAATTCACCGTTTTGAAGAAAAGAAACGAAAAGATGAAGACAACTACATGACCTTTTCGCAAAAAGCAAATGACGGCAATCCGGGTAATGAATTAGATACCTATTATAAAGATTGGTGCGAAAAAGAACATCAACCGCCTTATGTTTATGAAAATACCAATGAAGAATCCCCTGCTTATGGTATGAAATACTATAAAACACCGGAAGATAAGGCCGCAGGAAAACCCGCAGCTCGCGCTTTATATCACGACAAGAAAAATGTTGAAGTCGAATGCGCTGACGATAAAGGACCTGATTATGAATTTATTGATGCTTTGGTACGCAAAGCCGCTTTAGACGGTCAACCGGGGATTAAATTTGGTGAAGAAATGACCCCGGAATTTGCCAACAAGCTGGCAGCTGCCTGTGTCAAATACGGCTTGAAGATGAAAAATCAACCGGAAAAAATCGATGTCAGCGAATTTGCTGATCAGCTCACACCGGAACAAAAAGCCAACATTGATAAATATAATGCCGGTGAAAAGCTTTATATGGACAAGTACAGCCAGAAAGTTGCCATCGCCAAAGATTATGCCGCTCACGGCGTAAAAGAAGCTGATGTCAGCAAACATAAAGATCCTACAGAACAAGCTGCATGGCTGGCTGCCAATAAAGAAGCAGGAATTACACCTAAAGGCGGAAAATCTTTTTACAGTTTGCATGATGACCAATTACGCACTCTGCCGGAAGCTGCAAAAACACAATTAAAAACACATAATACTGAAAATGTTGCCAAATTGTATGAAAGCGCAAAAAAACTTGCAGATATCTATAAACAGGATAACCCCGGCAAAGCATTTGATTTGTCAACCAGCCAATTCCAAGACCCAAAATCAGCCGCGCTGATGTATGCCGCTTACACTGCTGCCGGCGTACCTGTTACCGGAATAGATAAGGTTACGGAAAAGACGCAGGGTATGTTCCAAACAGAGACCCAAGGCTATATGCCGGAAGAAGCCCGTAATATTGTTGCTGATTATAACTATGGTGTTCGCAAACAACAAGTTCGCGGCATGAGACAGGAGCAAAAACAGGCTTATCAGGATGCAGTGAGCGTAGATGAACCAAACCGCACGGCAGAACAGCAGCTGACTGTTGATCGCCGTCAGGAAAGGCTTGAAACTCTTCAGGCTCGCCGAAGAGTTCAAAATGGCAACGCTACAGATGCGGATAAAGATCACCTCAAAAATCGAGGAAACGCTTTGGATGAATTTCGAAAACGTCAACAGGGCGGCAGATCATAAAGAAAATCCCCGCGAAAATATTTCGGCGGGGATTTTTTATTTCTCCAACAGCGGAAAAACCTTTTTCATCAGCGTGGAAAAAGGATAATTTTTAAGTTCCGACAACGATATAAATTTGCCGTCCGAATTGAGTTGTTCGCAATAAATAATACATGGAGTCAACAGCAATTTGAAATGGGTAAACACATGGGTAATTTTTTTATCCGACAATGTTTTATTCATTTCGGGAAACAACTCCTCCTCATCACTCCAAGGAAATTCATACAGGCCCGATAAAAGCCCTTTTTCCGTACGCTGACGGATATAAATTTCGCCTTTAGAGTTATATATCAGATAGACTGTTCCATGTTTGACTTTTTTCTCCGGCTTTTTACGCTGGGGAATATTTTCCAACTGCGGACTGTTTTTAGACAAGCAGCTCTCTTGCCACGGACAAAGAAGACATTGCGGCTTTTTCGGCGTGCAGACCATTGCTCCTAAATCCATTATCGCAGAAGCATAATCGGCCGGATTTTCTTTATCGGTCAGGGCTTCCGCTTTTTCACGTATTAGAGGCATTATCTCCGTCAGAGGTTCCGTCATATGATATAACCGACAAATAACCCGCATAACGTTACCATCAATAACGGTTTCCGGCTGATTAAAAGCCAGAGCCAAAAAACTGGCTACAGTATAAGGACCGATGCCTTTCAGTTTCAAAACATCATCACGGCGCGAAGGAAATTCTCCTCCAAAAGTTTCTACAATCATTTTAGCTGTTGCGTGCAGTGAGCGAGCGCGGCTATAATATCCCAATCCTTGCCAATACAGATAAACTTCATCCAACGGCGCGGCAGCTAAAGCCTGAACAGATGGAAAACGTTCCATAAAACGATAAAAATATGGAATAACTGTCTTAACGGTGGTCTGTTGCAGCATCAGCTCAGATACTAAAATAACATAAGGGTCAGGATGCGCACCACCTTTAAAACGCCAAGGAAGCTCCCTACCGTTGTGCTTATACCATTCCAGAAGTTGTTGAGATGAAATTTGTTTTGTCATGCTTGTGATTATAGCGATAATTTATGTTTTGAAAAGGAATAAATTAAGGCTGTGCTGAGAGTTGATTTTCAGAGGGGAAAGAAGAAAAGCCACGCAGGCGTACTCCCGTCCGCCTCTCCTCCTGGTCGAACTCCTTCTTCGGTAGTTCGAGCTGTCTTTAATCATGGCACCATAAAAAAACCTCCACAAGGGAGGTTTTTTTATGGTGCCGGTTAGTAGACTCGAACTACCGACCCACGCATTACGAATGCGTTGCTCTACCAACTGAGCTAAACCGGCAATGCTGATAAATTACATAGTTGCTTAAAAAAATGCAAGCATAATTTATCATTTTCAGCATAATTTCTGTATCATTACCCTTCAGCTTCCGCCTTTGGAGTTTCAGCAGCACGGCGAGCGGCACGTCTTTTGGCGTAGAACTGGTTATCCTCAGCCACTTTTTCACCCGAGTGGACAACAACCTGCGGAAACGGAATTTCAATTCCCTCTTCGATAAATCTCTCATTTATCTCATAGCGGATTTCACTGGGAATACGCCAGCCATTCCAAATATTACTGGTATAGCAGCGTAATTCAAAATCCAAACTGCTGGTGCCAAAGTCTTTAAATAGAACATATGGTGCCGGATTCTTGAGTACATATTTGTTTTTCGCCGCGATATCTAACAAAATTTCAGTCACTTTTTTGACATCCGAACCATAAGCCACTCCAATGCTTATGGCCTGACGAGACCAGTTATTTCCATGGGTCAGGTTGGTAACGGAGCTGGACAACAGGGTTGCATTCGGAATGATAAGACTGGCCTTCTTAAATGTTTCGATTTCTGTCGAACGAATGTTAATTTGTTTTACCTGTCCTTCTTCTCCGGCAATTATAACCCAGTCACCAACTTTAATCGGACGCTCAAACAAAATAATTATGCCTGACACAAAGTTATTAATAACATTTTGCAAACCAAAACCAATACCTACTGACAAAGCAGAAGCAATCAACGCCAGGTTTGAGAGATTACCTCCCATCATGGTGATGGCAATAATCGCGGCGATGATGAAACCGACAAAACCAAAACCGGATGCTAAAGAGTGACGAATGCCGTCATCAATATCCATCTTTGCCAAAACATTATTGACTAACCTTACTTTAAGAGCTTTTACAACGGCCAAAGCCACAAAGAAAGAAACCAATCCCAGTAAAATGGCCAGAGGAGAAATTTCCACTTCTCCAACTTTGAAACCGACTAAAATCTTCTTGGCACTTTGCAGCAAAATATCCGTCGAAACGCCCCAAATGCTTAAGACGATAAAAATACCGGCCAAAACAAAAAGCGGATCAACAATTAAATTTGACCAAAAATCGATTTTTGAAACAATTTTTCGGCGCAACTTAAACGTCTTAACCCAGAAACGCATCAGTAACACCCGATGCAAAAATTCGCCTAAGGCCTTACGCAGAACTAACAACAATCCCAAACTAACCGCGGTTAGCAAGAAGCGATTAAAAATAAAAGCAGACAAACGTGCGTAACCGAAAAGTGAAATGCCAAAGGCCGCTACCACAAAAAATACGGTTGAAAACGTTATTTTGAAAGCCAGGTTGACTTGTGCATCTTCTTCAGGATTTTCCGGTTCGCCTTCCTCTGGTTCTCTATCATCTATCCCGTCCCAGAGGTAACGCTTCACGACTAAAATAATGCATAATCCTTTAACCGCGCTGGCAAAAACACTAATGTAATTTATCAACTCGACAGGGTAATTGGCTGAAGTCGCAATGTGTTGCAGAAAAGAAACAATCCCCAGCATAAAAACGGAAAAATATAATGCAGAGGTCATCCGTTTTGCTTTTTCGGTATCAACATTAATTAATCGCCATTTTCCGTTATACGGTGCAAAGCAAACCCGCGAGATAGCTCGCGCCAACACAACCAGCAGCGTATAAAACAAAAAGCTGTTAATCACTATGCCGAAAAAACCGGTATTCATAATTTTGGTCGAATACATCCATATCATAAAACCAGCGATAATTGTTGCCGGAATTACCCCATAGGCAATCGCGACAAACACTGCCGCAAAAACTTTTTTTCCATAGCGCGGATGTTCAATATCTTTGCTGTAGCCGAAATGGCGCATAATAAATAAACGCAGCCAAATTCCGAGCCACAAAGATAACAGAGCCACCAGCAAAACCGGAATGATATTAGATTTAACACCGGCTTGCTGTTCCTCATCCAACCCTTGATACCATTTTATCGGTGATTCCAAAATATCCAAAGAAAATTCAACAAACAACGTTGTACCATGGAAGAAATTTGACGGATAAATCAACGGCTGCTGGTAGGCCAGTAGACTCCCCAGTAATTGAGAATTACGAACATTAATAATTAAGGTATCTAATTCATCAATCTTTGCCAACAAGACATCAACTTCTGCAATCTGCGCCTTTTGGAACGATGCTTCTTCATTAAATTCTTTACGCTTATTGGCTATTGCATCAAGCTCTTTACCGCCATCGGATGGTTCAGGCCCTAAAGCTTCTATTCTTTTTTGCACAAACTCCAATTCACGTTCATTCTGCTTTTTAGAATCAGAAAGCTTGGTGCGGGTTTCGCTTAGCAGCTTGACATCAGCACTCAATGCAGATGAAGCAGCATTACTGCTTTTCAGCTGATTTTCCATAACCGATAACCGACGGCTGATTTCAGCATAGTTAATTTCGGTATTTTTGAGACTGTCAACGACTTTCGTGACGGCATCAATTTCCCTATTGGCAATTTCTGCGGCGGCCGAACCTGCAACCATCCCCCAGAAAGCTATGCTTAAAAACAAAACCCGCGCAAAGTTAATCATTAACCAAACTCCTAGTTGACTGACGCCTTATTCATCATTAATTTCATTACCTCAAACGCATTTTTAGCAACGCCGGCACGCAAGTCATCAGCTACACACCAGAAACTAAATCCGTTTTCAACAGAAGCATCTTGCCGCAGACGGCTGACATAAATGTCATTTTCACCTTGAACATCGGCCAGAGTTACATAACCGCCATCCAAATTTTTATCAAAAACAATTACTCCGGGAGTCTGCTTCATCAATTTTCGGACATCGTCAACATCGACCTCATGCTCGCATTCCACATTCACAAACAATCCGGTGCCAATAAATGCGGGAACAATTGCACAATTGGCGTGAACTTTAACTCCTCCGCCCAGAATTTTTTTAGTTTCGGCGTTCATTGCCCACTCGCATTGGGTTTCTTCCCCGATAAATTCTCCAATCTGAGGAATAATATTAAAAGCAATCTGCTTGTTAAACACTTTTTGGCTGTCTGCCAACGTATCATTCATATAAATACGACGGATTTGTGAAAACAATTCATCCATAGCTGCTTTGCCGTAAACAGAAGTGGATGTATAAGTCGAGATAACCAAGCGACTGAGAGCATATTCCGCATTAACCTTCTGCAACGGCACCAACATTTGTGTAACGGCAGCAGACGGTACTGCAACCAACCCTCTGCGGGCTTCAGAGATTTGTCTGTCATTATAGCCGGCGATAACCAAAGGCACATCCGCATCACTGACAAATGCCGTCGAACAATCTATAACTTTGCAATTTTTAGCCAAAGCTTTGGGTGCAAACTGTTTAGATATTTCAGCGGTTGATGCAAATAAAACAATATCAGCCTGAGCAAAGTCAAAATCATTGAGGTTTTTGACATCCAAATCCTCTTCTTCGCCGTAAGAGACCATATTTCCCAAAGGGGAACCAGGTTCCAAAGCAATAATATCGGCGGCACGAAAGCCGTTTTCTTCCAAAAAACTTAAAATTTCGCGTCCTACGGTTTCCTGAACGCCAACAACTGCAATTTTATTCATTCTCTTATCCTTATTCATTACTTTCTTTGCGCTGATATTACATCAGAAATTCTTTATAATATGATAATTTTTACAACAATTTTACAAACAACAAAGCTTATCAGCGATTAAAACGATTTTTCAGACGGCGTTTATTTTGTTTGTATTTTTCAATCCCCAGAGCTGCACCGATATTAATCAACCGGCGGCGCAACTTAAACAACAGGTTATGCAGACCATTACGTAACATAACTGACGGTTTAAGCCGAAAATCTCTTAAAATTTCTTCAAACAAAGCAGGATCTCCCTGCCATTCATATTTAATATCAGAAAAAGCTTCTATCCGAATGATATCCGCCGCAGGCTGCCAACGACGAAAACGGTGAGGCTCATTAAAAAGGGATACCTCAAGTAAACTGAGATGTTTATCGGGAAACAGGGCTTGTATTTGACGAAACTGCGCTTCCAATATTTTATCGTCAACTACCTCTTTAGCGTAGACAATATTATTAATGTCGACACCGCTTCCGGGGCGAACGGTGCTCACTCGAAACAGCAGGATATCTTTTGAGCGTTCAATTTCGGCAAACAGACGTTCAATCCGGCGTTCATATTTTTTCTTAATGCCATCATAGCTTTTTTCTAACGGCACATTATGCGGAAAATCATGCCAAAATCCGATACCGCTGCCTCGGTCGTAATAAATATCCGTCTGGTCAGATTCTTGACATTTATATTCCATATTTTCCTGCAGCATGAAACCAGAAAACCGGGTTGCCAGCTGATGATAAATTTTACCCAAATCCAGTGTCAAAATCCAATCAAACGGCAATGACTCAGGCTGCCGTTTAAACTGTCGCAAATTTTGCGATGTTTTACAGACGGCACCAACCGGAATTATTAAATCATATTTTTTCATACCCTTCCCCCAGAATAATCTGTGAAACTTTAACAAAACGAAATATGCCTGTCAATTTTATTTATCCACAATGATATTGTGTAGGAAATTCTTCCTTGACAATGATTCATTTTTATGTTATTCGTAAAATGCCACTTGGGATTAGTGTGCCCAAAATAAATATTACAGCCTCCGTCAGCGGAGGCTTTTTTCATTTTAAAATATCAAGGAGAAAATCATGTCTACTCAGGTTGAGGCAGGCTACAGAAAGCCGCGCATTCAGTTTACCGCAGATGGTGAACAAAAAGAATTCCATTTTTACTTTACAATTTATGAACCGGAAAACGTTCGAGTTTACATAGAAGATGAATTGCAGACGTCAGGTTACAGTTTGTCACAAATTGATGATACCGCAGGCGGGAGCATCACTTTTCAGACGGCTCCTCAAGCCGGAAGGCTGATTACCATTTATCGTGATTTAGAATTAAAAAGAACGACCGATTTTAAAGAAGGCGGACCGTTTCGCAGCTCAAAAGTAAATACTGAATTTGATTATCAGCTGGCCTGCTTGGAACAATTGGAAGATTCTATCGGGCGTACAGTGACTTTTCCTCAATATGCCCCAATGAATATGAACATCAATTTGCCGATGCCTGATGCCGGAAAGTCGATTATTTGGAATGAGCAGGAAAACAGTCTGATCAATTCTCAATATCAATTTGACGATGTTATTAATCAAAGTCGCTTTTATTGCAACCAAAGCGGCGAAAACTTAGCTGATATTGAAGTTTTGGCACATCAGGTTTCGACACACACAACCAATGTTGCCGAAATGAAAAAAGTAACAGAAAGTCTCAAAATCACCACCGAGGCTTGTGCTTCAGCCGCAGCTGCTTCCGCAGCACAAGCCGCTGCCAATGCCGTCAACAGTCTTTACAACCAATGTGAAACAACTGAAGATTATAACATTATTCTCAAAGATGGCGTCACAGTTTATCGGGTGCCGGAAATAAGCGAGGCTGTTACCCTTAGTTTTGATTTTTCACAACTGACGAATCCCGCTAACTTGGTAACATTTGAGGTATATCTGCCATTCGACACATATGCCTCTGTCAGTTTCAGCGGCGCAGAATTTAACTGGCTGAACGACAAAGTTCCGAATTTAGAAGCTAACGATACAATGACCAAAATTTTAACTTTCCGTAACATTATTCCGGGGGACTACAGCCAGTGGATTGTTTCTATGGAAGGCGGGTATTGATGACTTTACGCACAAAATTTTCACCCCTGGGCAAACCGGGAATTGATTCATATGTGCCGGACACCGTTCTTTTTGAGAATCGCCCGGCCAATGAGGCCAAAACTCATGTTGAGCTGCCGATTTTAGAAGGCGTTTATGAGTTAATGTGTTGCTCGGGCGGCGGCGGACAATGGTGTTATATCGGCTGTAATCAAGGTGCTGCCGGATCATTTTTTAAGGGGATTGTTTATTTTCCGGAAGCTAAGACTTTGGATATTCAAGTCGGCGGCGGAACCAGCGGCTATGCCCACGGCGGTTATGACACTTATATCACTGACTGCATTTATTGCCCGGGCGGACGTTCTGCAAACTCCAGCTGCCCAGGGAATACGGCAGCTCCCACACTGATGGACGGAATGCAAGTATTATCTGCCGAAATCAACGAAGGCGGCAAATGCCACAGCGGATCCCTTTTTCCCGGAACCGATTACGGAAGTATTCGGGCTTCGGGCTATATGAAGCTTACTTATTTGCGCTTAGAACCTTAATTCAAATGGAGAAACAAATGTTAAACTATGCAAAACTAATTAACGGAATTCTGCATTATGCACCGTGTTCCACTAAAAATACTCTGGGCTATAATCTTGCCTCAAACCAAGAAAATATGTTGAAAGACGGTTATAAACCCGTTATCCCTCTGCCTCAAAAAGACAAATATACCGATTGTGAAGGATATTACAATTTTTATTTTGTTGAAACGGAGACTGCTATTGAAGAACGTGCGGAATACCACCAATTAGGTTATCAAGAATTACGCCGTCAAGCTTATCCCGGATTTGAAATGTTGTGCGATGCTTTGGTCAAAATCAATTCTCAAGACGAAAGACTGATACCTGAGGGAGAGAAGCAACTGGCCGCTTATGTACAGACCTGTCTGCAAGTGAAAAGTAAATATCCGAAACCCAACTAACCCTATATATCCTCCCTCTCAATGAGGGAGGATTTTTCATTAAGGACACAAGTATGCCAAAATATCTTATTGTCACGCTTTTGGGCATTTTATTATGCGGGGGGATTTACCTTCTCGGCAAAAAAGACTGCCAAAACCAATATCTAACCAATCAACAGGAACACAAAAAAAATGTCATACATCAAAAAGCTCAAATATATTCCCGGCCGAATGCTGATCGTGATACTCTGCTTAAACTCATGTATGACGGCTCACTCTGATGCGGGATTTGATTGTCCCGTTTATCCGGCTGCGGGGCCCGAAACAGCAAAAGAACTTGAAAAAGCGGATTATGCATCATTTTCACATACATGGGAATGGATAGGACGAATCAATAAACTGCGGCAAGAATTAGAATTATGCCAGTCGAAATCCAAATATTAATGATTAATTAACTATTATTATTCACGCAAAGGAGAAAAAATATGAAACGCCGTCCCAAAACATTAGGTCATAAAATTTATTTTACCATTTTGCTGCTTATTTTCCTGTTTGGTTGCGCAACACCCGAAAAATATGATGCTGAACTGGCCGGTTGGGTAGGAAAATCAGAGGCTTCCCTGATACAGAAGTGGGGAAAGCCCAGTGCCCGCAAGATTAATGCCGACGGTTCGGAAATCATAACCTACACGAAAGCGGACAATACATATGTGCCATCGGAGTTCTACCTCTATAATCCATACTCCCTGCAAGGCGATGTGTCGGTTTACGCTCCGTTTGACGGTGATTATGCCTTTACGCCTTATGGCGAAAATCTGGGATATGAACCTGAATATATCTGCCAGACATCATTTATTATCCGCAACAAAATTATCAGCGGCTGGAAATGGGTCGGCAATAATTGTGTTGCCAGATAAGTATTGAAATAATCCCGTCGGGTAACTAATTCTTAACTTAAATATGGTGCAATTTATTCAATGCAGCTTGACTGCCAGAGTCTGTAATTGTGTCACGTTTAGGAATTAGGTGCGATGGGATTATTTTTGGAATTACAAACCAAGTTTAGAAATTCTCTCTGGCTGATTATCGTCTTTTTAATTTTTATTTATTTCAGTTTTTATACGGTCAACGGCGAACGCGGTTTGCTGCGTTATATGTATTTGAGTAAGGAAATTAAATACGCCCGGAGCGTTGCCGATCAGTATCGTGCAGAAAAAGAACAATTAGAGCAAAAAGTGCGTTTATTATCTTCCTCCAGTTTGGATTTAGATTTGTTGGAAGAACGCACTCGCACAGTTCTAAATTTTGCCGCTGAAGATGAATTTATTATTCTCGACAATGCTGAAAGCACACATTAATCCATAAAAATCATATAGTTACAGACGCTACGGGATAAGTTTGCAAAAAAAGCTGTATTTTTTGCAAAATCTTTGTTATAAGGGTTAAAGATTTTATGTTTTAACCACGAGTTTTTTGATTTTGTTTTATGAAATCACAGACAATGCATGAAGAAAAAGTATATTAAATCTTCTCTGGCGTCCGATGAATTTTATGCTTCGAAGAAGCCTTTGTTTTCCAGCAAAGAGATTATTTTCCGTTCTCAAGGCCGCGCCAAAGTTTTTCACATATCTTCCAAAGCTCAGATTATTTTTCTGACTGCGGTTATGTGTGTTGCCTGTTGGAGTTTTTATTCTTATCATATGTATCATAAATCCGGACGGATTCTCAAAACACAAAGCATTGAATTGGTTGAAACCAGAGATGCCTATGTGGATTTGATGACAGATTTCATGACACTGCATAAAAATATCGGAGCAATGCTGTCCACTATGGATTCTGATAAAAGCACCGCGCAGCAAAATCTGGAAAGATACCGCCGTCAGGCTATTATGGTGGAAGACAGAATTAAACAGATTACCAACGAAAAAGACTGGGTTAATTATGATGACGTTACTGAAAAAACATCATTAAATGAAGCTCTTTTGCAGAGAGACATTGCAACATCCGAACGGGATGCTCTCCGAACTCAAATGGCTCTGCTTGAGGAAACTATTGAGGAATTAAAAACGGCGGAGATAGAAGTTTTTGACAAGGTTAAATCACTGTCAAACAAGGAATTGGATAAGATTAAAGGGGTGTTCTCATCCATCAACGGTGCCCTCAAACGTAAAGGTCTGTATTTTAATGCCTTAGCTAATTCCAAACGCAAAGACAGTAAGGGCGGTCCTTATGTTCCGCAAAAGACCAGAATTAATGACCCTAAATTTGATAATAACATTTCGCAGATATTTAAAAATATTGATGACTTACAATATTATAAAGAGGTTATGCAATACATCCCCCTCGGAAAACCGGTTTGGAGTTATTGGGTGACATCAGAGTACGGTACTCGCGCAGATCCGTTTAAAAAGACTAAGGCATCTCATAAAGGTGTTGACTTAGCCAGCCGAACAGGTAATAAAATTACCATTAAAGCCAAAGGCAAAGTGACCCGCGCTGAATTTTCCGGCGGTTATGGTAATTTAGTTGTGGTTGATCACGGTAACGGTTTTCAAACCAAGTATGCACATCTGAATAAAATTTATGTTAAAAAAGGTGAACATTTGGAAATAAACGATACAATCGGAGAAGTCGGTACCACCGGCAGATCAACCGGTCCTCATTTGCATTATGAGATTATATATATGGGAACAAATGTGGATCCGATGCCGTTTCTTAAAGCTAAAATTTAGGAGCATAATAGTATGAAAAAATTAAAAAGAATGCTATATCTGAAATTTGCAAGAAAATTCAATCATAATAATGAACCGGTTCCCGTTCCGACCATTATCAGCGAGCACACTACGATTAACGGTGATATTATCAGCCAGGGAACAATTCATGTTGACGGCAGAGTTGAAGGAGACATTACTTGCGAAGAATTGGTTATCGGGGTCAAAGGTGTTGTTATAGGCAGTGTTAACGCTCAAAACCTGCAATTATTCGGTCTTATTCAGGGTAAAGTGACCGTTGACAGATTGTTTATTGCTCAGACTGCCAAATTGCTTGGGGATGCCGTTCATAATTCCATAGCGATTGAACCCGGAGCTTATATCGATGGACATTGCATACGTTCAGGTGCCCCTATTCCTGCCGAACAAGGAAAACCTGATTTGTTAATTACGGATGCTTCCAAGAAAAAATAAGGTAAGAGGACAAAATTAACATGGCCAAAAAAGCCGTTAAATCTGATTTTATCAGTGTAGGTAATGTTGCTCAAAATCGCCGCGCACATTTTGATTATGAAATCAGTGAAAAATATACTGCCGGATTAGAATTGACAGGAACTGAAGTTAAGTCTTTACGGCTTGGGCATGCCAATATTAATGATGCTTATGGTATAGAAAAAGACGGTGAGCTGTATATCTCTAATATGTATATTGCAGAATATGCCAATAAAGGCTATGAAAGTCATGTTGAAAAGCGAGATCGTAAACTTCTGTTAAAACGCAAGGAGATTAACGATATTATCGGCGCATTGTCTCGTAAAGGCGCAACCTTGGTAGCTGTTAGTCTGTTTTTTAATAATAAAGGTTTAGCCAAGCTGGAAATAGGCTTAGGCCGCGGTAAAAAACTTTATGATAAACGCGAAACTCAAAAAGAACGTGACTGGAGTCGAGACAAACAGCGCATTATGGCAAATGCCAATCATTGAGTTTGTAACTTCTGATATAAAAAAACAATTCAGTAACAAAGCTTGATTATACATTAAACCGTCCGGCGGATAAAACCGGACGGTTTTCAGATTGCGGTAAGTTGTGCCTTATTTTGAACGTTCAGATATCCTCTTCGCCGCAATCCGTCCCCGAAAATACTCTCTCTCTTTTCGGGGATGAAACTTTGTCAGGCTTCCAAAACCACGCTGACATTAAGCTGATAATAGTCCAGCAGATAACCGATATCCATATTGGTTATGGCGGCGCGCCCGCTTTCGATTTTCTCCAGACTTTTCGGATTAATTTTGGTTTCGCGGCAGACTTGCTCCCGGCTGATGTTGCGTTGTGAGCGTATCATC
>CANDEX010000025.1 GCA_947383875.1 uncultured Azospirillum sp.
GCCGGGAGCAAGTCTGCCGCGAAACCAAAATTAATCCGAAAAGTCTGGAGAAAATCGAAAGCGGGCGCGCCGCCATAACCAATATGGATATCGGTTATCTGCTGGACTATTATCAGCTTAATGTCAGCGTGGTTTTGGAAGCCTGATAAAAATTTTATCCTCGAAAAGAGGGAGAGTATTTTCGGGGACTGGTTGCGGCGAAGCGGATAACTGAAACGTTCAAAATAAGGCACAACTTACCGCAATCTGAAAAACCGTCCGGTTTTATCTGCCGGACGGTTTTTAACCGTCTTCAAGATGAAGTAGAACAGAAACGCTTATCAGTCCGGCAATTAATGTTGGTGTCCAGACAGCCATAAAGGGTGGAATGTAACCATTTAAGCCGAAAGCATAGATGACCTGAGATAAAAAGTAAACGATAAAACCGGTGGAAACACCGCCGACAATCAGGAACATAACACCGCCGCGACGATTGTTTGGTCGCAGAGCAAAAACAGCGGCGATTAAAATCATGGCGCAAAGCAAAAACGGTGAAGCCAGCAAAGAGAGATAATGCAGGTAATGTTTGAGAGCAGAAAAGCCTGATTTCTCATAAAAACGGATGGTGTTGGGTAAATCCCAAAAAGAAATGGATTCCGGATTAACAAAATTTTCTTTGATACGTTCCAAAGTCAGGCTTGTTGTGTATTTGACGCTGGGTAGGTCAATTCGGGCTTTTCCTGCTTCATAGACTTTAACGTCTTTCAGTTCAAAGCCGTTTTTATCATCCAAGGTTGCGGCAAATGCTTCTACTCGGCGGATGAGCTGTGATTTTCTGTCCATTTCCATAATGCTGACATCACGCAACAGGAGAGTGTCGTTTTCTTGGTGCAGGTTTTTGGCTTGAATAACCAGCACGGTATCTTTGTTGACGGCTTCTCTGGTCCAGAGGCCTTTATCGGTAAATAACACGGCATTAGGATTGCGGGTTTTGAAACGGTAATCCATTGTTTCGTAAAGTTCATACATTTTTGAGGAAACGGGATTTATGACCGTGATATTGATAATTCCAACAATGAATGTTGCAACCAAAACCGGAAAGAGAAATCCCCAAATTGAAACACCGGCCGCGCGGATAATAACAAATTCATTGCTTTTGCTTAAACGCCAAAATGTAATCATTGCGGCAATCATCATAACAAAGGGGAAAACCATGTCGATGGTTTGCGGCAGTTTGGTGAGAGCCATTTGGATAACAAAGACAAAACCGGCTTCTTCTCGTCCGGCAGAGCGACGGAGCATTTCAATCAGTTCAAAAATAAATACGACACCGAGCACTGTCAGCAAAACACCTAAAAAGTTTAGGATAATCTGTTTGCTCAAATAGCGGCCGAGAATAGAGTTTGGATTCATGTCTTTTTGCTTTGGGGTTAATTCCTTAGTGAAACAATAGCAATAAAATATAGAAAAAAGCAGCGTTTGACAAGCTTAATCTTGGCGTTTGAGTTCGGAGAGGAGTTTCTTTTCAGTTTCCGGTTGATCCTGCCGGGCCTCAACGACTTCATTGCGGATTTTGCGGGTGCGGGAAAAGAGCTCAAACAGTTTGTCACCCTCGTCCCAGCGGATGTTGCGTTCAAGAGCAATCAAGTCTTCGACAAAGCGTTGGATAAGTTCAAGAATGGTGGTTTTGTTGTTTAGCAGAATATCGCGCCACATGGTGGGGTCTGAGCCGGCAATGCGGGTGAAATCACGAAAGCCGGATGCTGAATATTTGATAATTTCTTTTTGTTCGTATCCCTCCAAGTCAGCAACGGTGCCAACAATGGAAAAAGCAATCAGGTGTGGCAGGTGAGATACTGCAGCCATAACTTTATCGTGATGTTCCGGAGTCATGGAATCTATGCGCATTTGAGCAAAAGACCAAAGTTTTGATACTTTTTCAATGGCTTCATCTGAGGAGCGTTTTCCCGGGGTGATAATATACCAGCGTCCTTCAAACAGTGTATCAAAACCGGCTTCCGGTCCGGATTTTTCGGTTCCGGCAACAGGATGTCCGGGAACAACAAAGACTTCTGCATCATCAGGAAGGTTATTTTCGATTTCTTTTATGGCATAGGTTTTGACAGAACCGACATCCGTGATGATGGTGCCTTTTTTGAGCTGAGGAGCAATTTGTTTGATTATTTTTCCATATGCTCCGACGGGCGTTGATAAGATAATTAAGTCAGAATTTTTAACACTGTCGGCAATGTTTTTATGGATTTCATCAACGATGCCCAGTTCTAAAGCTTTTTGCATATATTGTGGTTTGGCATCAAAGCAGGAAAGGTGTTTGGTCAGGGAATTCTTTTTGATGACACGCGCCAAAGATGAACCGATTAAGCCGATACCGATTATGGTTATTTTATTAAACAAAGTCATATCTTTTCCTAGTCAAAGTAGCCGAGAGACAAATATCTTTCGACAGCGGAAGCCAGAATGATGATGATATTTTTACCTGCCATTTCGGGACGTTGTCCGACTTTGACAGCGGCGGCCAATGCTGCTCCGGAGGATAAACCAACAGGCAGGCCTTCCGTTTTGGCAACGATTTTTGCCATATCTATGGCTTCTGTCGATGTGATGTCAACCACTTCATTAACCAAGGTTTTGTCATAGAATTGCGGAATAAAACCCGCGCCAATACCAAGGATTTTGTGGGGGCCGGCTTGTCCGCCGTTGAGAACGGGACTTTCTGCCGGTTCAACAGCAACAACGTATAATTCGGGGTTACACGTTTTGAGAGCCGAGGCGATGCCTGTCAAGGTGCCGGAAGTGCCGACGGCACTAATCAGGCAATCGACTTCACCGCCGGTGTCTTCCATAATTTCCATGCTGGTTCCGAAGCGGTGAGCATCCGGATTGGCTTCATTTTCAAATTGGCGCAATAAAATGACGTCCGGACTTTTTTCTGCCAGAAGACTTGCTTTGGCAATAGAGCCTTTCATGCCGTCTTCTGCCGGTGTTAAAATAACTTCGGCACCAAAATGGCGCATTAATTTTATTCGTTCCTGAGACATATTTTCGGGCATGACGATGACCAATTTGTAGCCTTTGGCTGCGCATAATGCAGCCAATGCAATGCCTGTGTTGCCGGAGGTGGCTTCAACAAAGACCGTGTTGTCATTTACTCTGCCTGATTTTTCCGCTTTGTTCAGCATACTGACGGCAATGCGGTCTTTTACTGAAAACAAGGGGTTATAGAATTCGCACTTGGCAAGCAGGTTTGCTTTTACCTGATATTTATGCGCCAATTTATTTAATTTCAGAAGCGGCGTGTGGCCGACCATGTCGGTGACAGAGTTATAGATTTTTTTCATTTTTCCCCCGATTGGTGTTCATAAAGCGGAATTTGTGCTTTAATATGTCTAACGCATTGAGTAATATAACAATAATATTAAAAAATTAAAAATAAAGAAATGAAAACAATAAAAATACTGGTTTTTGCATTTTTTGTGTTGGTGATGGAAGCCGGCACGGTTCATGCTGTCAGTTTGGATGAGATTTATCGCGATATTGTCAGGGCTGACAATCGTGGTTATTTGCCGATGTTTGTGAAAAACCGTGAAGCCCCTGATTTTGATGATAATCAGGTGGATTTATCGGCCGTTCCGGAGCCTGCTCCTGAAGATACGAGCCCGCTTAATCCGGATTTAGAAATTGTGAAGTTGGAAAATCAACGGAAAATCCGTGAAGAAAAATTAAAAGCAGAATTGGCAAAATGGCATGGTGTGATTGAAAATGTTAAAGCCGGGAATGTGACACCTGTAGAATTACGGGCGTTGGAAGTCCGAGCAGAACAGAATAATCCCTTGGCCGTGGAAATTCTGGCGTGGGTTTATGCCAGAGGTGTCGGGGTGCAACCGGATTTGGTTAAGGCTTTTACTTTATATCAGCAAGCAGCCGGATTGGGCGTTGCCGATGCACAGCTTAATGCTGCCAAAGTTTATAAAGCCATGCCGCGGCATCTGCGCGAGACGTTGGTTACTTATCAGCCTTAAACAGTTGTTGAAACGCCAGCCAGTGAGCATAGTTGATTTTGGTTTTTGCCGAAAAGATATCATCAATATTTAACCAGGCGGCATTGCCGTTTTCGGGAGTGCGCCAAGGCGTTGTTTGGGTGTCAAAACCATAGGATGAGGCATCATAGACGATAAATGTCTGGTCATAGGTGCAATATTCGCCGAACGGGCGGGCATCATCGGCGAAATAGTTTATCTGTTGATTGTATGATTGCTCTCCGTGTCCGAGCTCAAATTCAATGCCGGTTTCTTCATATAATTTGCGATACAGGCATGTGCGGAAGTCTTCTTTGCGGGTTACTGTTCCGCCCGGAAATTCTGCCACTTTGACTTGTGGCGGATAGGTGACTAAGACTTTGTTGTCTTTTACCAAGATGGCAAAAAATCCTTTTTGGTTGATGGGAATGATGTCATCGGCATATTTTTCACGGCCAAAACGGTCGTAAAAAGTGTCACTCATTTTCTTTGGCTTCCTTAATCAGCTCGTTGACAAATTTTTTCAATCCGGTTTGGCGGACACGTTTCATGCGTTCACCGGAGATAATTTTTTGAACTTTCAGGATGGTTTCTTCAAGGTTGACATTGACAATGACATAATCAAATTCATCCCAGTGTTCAATCTTGTCAAAAACCATTTTCATGCGCTTTTCGATGATTTCTTGGCTGTCTGTGCCGCGACTTTCCAGGCGGCGGCGAAGTTCTTTGATGGATGGAGGCAGCAGGTAGATGGTGACAACATCGTCACCGGCTTTTTCTTTCATTTGGCGCGCGCCTTCCCAATCCATATCAAACAGGACGTCTTCTCCAACATTGATAAAGCTATCAACTTCTGAACGGAGAGTGCCGTAACGTGAGCCGTATTGGGAATCGACGTATTCATAGAAAGCATCCTGTGCTAAAAATTCGTCATATTGTTTGTCATTGATGAAATAATAGTCTTTGCCGTCAACTTCGCCCTCGCGGGGTTTGCGGGTGGTGACCGAAACAGAAAATTTGATATGCGGGTCACGTTGCAGGATTTCTTTGACAACGGCACTCTTTCCGGTGCCGGAGGGGGCTTCGATAATAAACATCGCGCCGCGGCGAACCTTTTTCAGACGATCGATAATTTCATCCATGAGTATGCTCCATTTAGCTGGTGACTTTTGAATTTAATATTTATAATATACAGCTTAAATATTAAAAAGTCTTTAGGAAAATGATGATGAAAAACATAAACGTGTTGATTACCGGTGCCAGTTCGGGAATTGGGGAAGCTTTAGCTGAGTATTATGCCGTCAATGGGGCGGCCAGATTGTTTATTTGCGGTAGAAATGCCGAACGTTTGGAAAAAGTGCGGCAGTCTTGTTCGGCTTTGGGAGCTGAGGTTTTTGCCGAAGTGTTGGATGTGGCCGACAGTGACAGGATGGCTGCCTGGGTGAAACAATGTAATGAGATTTCGCCCTTGAATCTGGTGATTGCCAATGCCGGTACCGGAACGGCAAACGAAACAGATGCCTCTATTCGCAATACGTTTAGCACTAATGTGAATGGTGTGATTAATACGATTTTACCGGCGTTAGAGGCTTATCGCTCTCGTTCGGTACAAAGCGCGGAAGACAAAGCTTTGGCTATCATCAGTTCTATGGCGGGATATCATGGCTTGCCTACTTGTCCGGCTTATAGTGCGAGCAAGGCTTGTGTTAAGGCGTGGGGTGAAGCATTGCGTCCGGTTTTGAGGCGAGAGGGAATCCATATGAGTGTGGTTTGTCCCGGATTTGTCCGGTCACGGATTACAGATCAAAACACTTGTCCGATGCCGTTTTTTATGGAGGCTCCTAAGGCAGCACGAATTATTGCGAAAGGGATTAAAGCCAATAAGGGAATTATCGCTTTTCCGTGGCCGTTGCGTTTTGTCGTTTGGTTGATATCAATTTTGCCGAATTGTGTCAGTGACTTGATTTATGGTCGGTTGCCGCCGAAGGCTTAGGGTGTTTGTGGCGTTCCAAGCGCATGAGAATCCACAGTAATATTAGACCCGGAATAATCATAATTGTAACAATTAGGAAGAAAACCGGCCAAGATGTGATTTCTTTGACGTAACCGCTGCTGGCAGAGAAGACGTCTCGTGCCAAGCTCATCAGCGAGGAGAGCAGAGCGTATTGGGTGGCGGTGTAGGCGATGTTACATAGAGAGGAAAGGTAAGCAACCAAAGCGGTGGAAGCCATGCCTCCGGCAATGTTGTCCAGTGACAGGGTAAGCATAAGCATTGGCACGCTATGGCCGACATAAGCCTGAATGACAAACATTAAGTTTGTTACGCCTTGCAAAATGCCGCAGAGCATTAATCCTTTTAACATATTCATTCGACTCATGACCAGTCCGCCGACTAAGCCTCCGAAAATGGTGGCGGCCATGCCGAAGACCTTGGAGACAAAAGCAATCTCTCCTTTGGTGAAGCCCATGTCTACATAAAAAGGAAACGCCATGGGGGCCATGTAAGAATCGCTCATCCGGTAAAAGAAGATGAAAACCAGTATCAATGCCCAATCCGGACGTTTCATGAAGTCGATAAACGGGTCATAAACAGCTTTGTTCATAAAATCGCTGAAATTGCGATAAGTTTGGTCTGTGTACTTCTCGGCTTTTGCCGGTTCTCGAGAGAGAAGAACGGTGAACATTCCGACCAGTGTGCCGAAAGTCATTAGTGCGTAGACTTGATTCCAACTCATGAATGTGGCCATCCAAATAGCACCGGCACCGGAAGCAATCGTGCCAATGCGGTAGCCTATAATGTAAACTGCAACACCTGCTCCTTGTTCTTTGGTGTTAAAGCTTTCAATGCGATAGGCGTCTAAAACAATGTCCTGTGATGCTGAAGCGATAACAACAATAACGCAAAGTGCGGCTAAAAGATGGAGATTTTCTGCAGGGGTGACTGTAGATACAGCGGCAATTCCGGCGGCCAGCATTAGTTGAAAAAACAAAGCCCATCCGCGGCGGCGGCCAAGTCTTCCAAAAAACGGAAGGCTTAAACGATCAAGAAGCGGTGACCATAGCCATTTGAAACTATAAGGGAGTTTTACCAGAGAAAAAAGTCCGATAGCTTTATAGGAGATGCCATCGTCTTTTAGCCAGAGGTTGAGTGTGCTGAAAATTAAAAGTAAGGGAAAACCGCTGGAAAATCCCAGTCCAATCATCGTAATCATGCGTGGTGTGAAATAGACCCGCAGTGCTTTTACCCATTTAGAAAACATTTATTTCTCCCTCAAAGCTACTCTAGTTCACAGAGGTTAAATTTTATCTAACAAAAATATTTTCCCGCGTAAACAGAGGATTTTCTACCACCTAAGATTTAATAGTTTAAATTTTTCGATAAAAAGTTAGATTATTGTTGCATAATCAGTAAAGATGTTTTAATAATTCAAACGGGTATATTTTTAGGAGTGCAGCTTATGGATGATGTGTTTACTGAGGGAGGTCATGGAAAAAAAATGCGCCGGCACAGGCCGAACTCCATTGACGTTTATGTTGGTCAAAGAGTTCGTCGTCGAAGAACTGCTTTGAATATGTCGCAGAAACAGCTGGCTGACAGCTTGGGGATTACATTTCAACAGATTCAAAAGTATGAATTGGGTGCTAATCGAATCAGTGCCAGTCGATTATGGGATATTTGCCATGTGTTGGGAGTGGGGGCTGATTATTTTTTTGAAGGAATGGATGATAATATAAAAAGACAAAGCCCGATGATGGTACATCAGGAAATCCATGGTAAAAATGTTTCCGATATGTTTAAAATAGAAGATCCGATGTTAAAGAAAGAAACGACAGAATTGCTTAAAGCCATAAATTGTATCGGTGATACGCGGGTGACGCAAATGTTGTTGAAGCTTATGGAAGATATGGTTTGTTGCCGCTAGCGTTTACGGCGCAGCAAGATGTAAAGGGCTCCGCTGCCTCCTAACTTGGCTGAGGGATGGATAAATGATAATATCAGCGGTCGGAGTTCTTTGCTGTTCAACCAAAGCGGAACGCTTTCTTTTAATTTGCCTTTAGGAGAAAAGATATCTTCGCAACTGCCGTTGTGGGGCAGGCCTTTGCCGGTGATAATGATGATACAGCGTTTTCCGGCGAGGTATGATTTTTGAATAAAGCCAAAAACGGCATTGTGAGCTTCTTCTTCGCGAAACCCGTGTAAATCCAATGTTGCTTCGACGGGAAGCTCACAACGTTTGAAGCGTTTGGCGAGGCTGCCATCCATATCCGCAGTATTGCCGACATCAAGACTATTCAGTTTTTCTCCGCGGTAGGCCGCTGCAAGGTTTACTGAGGGACGGATTTCCGGGAGAACTACCGGTTTAGCCGGAGGCTGCTCACTTTCCGGCATTTTGCGGATGTCTTTGGTTATTTCTGCCCATAAAGCATCGTCTTCAGAGCGTTCAGATTGTTTGGTCATGTTCTGAAGCCGTGTTTTGCCGCGGAGTGTCTTGGGAATCAACCATGTAATCGGCGTAATTACTGACGACAAATTCTTTCCAGTCGCCGTCAGGAGAGACGCAGCCTTGTTTTTGGTTGTTGGCATTAACCAGCACAATACCGCCGAATTCCCATAGCTTGGTGCAATTTTCATAGCTGCTGGTAAAAAATGCTTTGGTTCTTTCAATCAGATAGCGGTCAACTTTCTTTTTAAAATAAGTGATATAAACCAGTATCATCGCAATGATAAAAGCCAGACCAAAGATAACACTGACTGTTAAAATCAAAATCAAGCCGATGATGACTGGCGTTAGAACCGGAAGCAGATTTTCCCAGACATCATAAACGGGAGAACCGGGACGATTGATGCGTCCGTAGTCAAAATAAAGACGCAGTTCATCTTTTTCAATGGCTTTGTTGAGAGCTTTATATATTAATTTATCAGCTTTACTGGGTTTTGTCATTGTCAATTAGCCTTGTTTTGGGGGATGAGAATAAAGTAGCGTCCGGCAGAGTTCATTTTGCCTGCTTTTTCTAAAACGTCATCTTTGCCCGAACCCCAAAAGTAGTCTCCGCGAATCGGTCCTTTAATTGCACTGCCAATGTCTTGGGCGACCATTAATTTTTCAATTTTTTCATGATCGGGACCGGTTGTTTCCAACCAAACTAAGCTGCCTAAAGGGATGTATTTACGATCAACTGCCAGGCTGCGTCCAGCTCGGAGCGGTACGCCGTGAGCTCCGACGGGGCCGTCAGTTGTAGAAATGCGATGGAAAATGAAGCGTTTGTTTTCGCGCATTTCTTTTTCGGCAATTTCCGGGTGTGCGGCCAGCCATTTTTTGATGTTTCCCATGGAAACTTCTCCGGGTTTGAGGTAGCCTTTTTCCAATAAGATACTGCCTATGCCTTTAAACGGATGTCCGTTATTATCCGCATAGCTGACTCGCAGTGTTCGTCCGTCCGGCAGTGTGGCGACAGCTGATCCCTGAATTTGCATGATATTAATATCAATATTACTATCGCCCCAAAGAATAACGGGGGCTTTAATTTGAAGTCGTTCGATTTCTTCTCTCGTAAAGTAAGGGAGTAATTTTTGGTCAACGAGACGTCCTACCAGCCGTTTGTCCGGCAGAGACGGGTCAAAATCTTTGGGGTTGAACTCAATTAAATCTGACGGTTTGCCGTAAATCGGAAAACGAAACAGGGCTGTTTGTATTTGTGAGGCATTAATGGCTGCCTCGTAGTATGAGGTAAATTTTCCTTGGTCGGTTCCGTCGGCAATAACCAAAAACGGCAGAAAATTACTTTCCAGATAGTATTTAAATTCTGCCGCAGTGGTGATGTCTGCTGCAAATAACCGGCGGCAGGCCAGTTGGTAAGCTGCTGTCGGAATGCGCAGTTCTGAATTAGAAAGATAGGTGCTTTTTTCCCGTAAAATTTTGGTGCAACTTAATTTGAAACTTTCCAGTGCTTCAAGCAGATTGTCGTTTTTCCAGCCCGGCAAATTTTTAAATTGATAGTCTTTCAATTTAATTTTGGGTTTGGGCGGCATGGTCGGGCGGGGGGATTTATCCATGGTAATTTGGGGAAGCTCTTCCGTATCCCGAGGCGGTTTTTGTTCTTCCTTGCCGCAAGATGCCAGCAAAAGAAACAAAGCGAAAAGAGAGAATAGTTTTGTCATTGTTTTTTAGTTGATACCAGAAGCCAGTTGGGGTTAGTTGATGTCAGACAACGTTCAAATGTCCAAATATCCGTAATGGTTTGGATGAAATTTTCATCCCCTTGGATAACTTCATTATCTTTATTGCGAAGCAGGTTGACTTGTTCGGAGACAAATTTGACGGTGATTTTGGCGTTGTTTTCCTCGTCAATGTCGGCATTGATAATTTCTGTTTCGTTAAAACCGATTAAGTCTGTTTCGGCAGAAATGCCTTCTGCGCGGCGTTTTTCTATAATTTCCTGAAATTTTTTAGCCGGTTTCGGGGCAACCAGATTCTCCAGGGTTTCCGTATCTCCCTGGCTAAACGCACAGATGATGATTTCAAAGGCGCGTTTGGCACCGGTTAGAAAACGTTCTTTATCAAAACCCGGAATGTTTATCAGTGTTTTATCTGTGTCGCTGAGTTCTTTATTTTCTTCTGCAGGGGAAATGGTTTCGCTTCCTGCGGTTGTTTGAAGCTCAAGCTGTTGTTTTTCGGCTTCCTTGGCAATCATGTCAAAAATTCTGGCAGCATTTTCATCAGAAATACGGATGCGTGTTACCTCTTCGTCCGGACGTGTGCCAAGCAGACTCCGCAATTTTTGAAAAATGAGAACAACTGCAACCAGAAGAATGATAATATCTAAGGAACCCATTTTGTTTCATACCTTTCATTTTATATTTCGTTATCATATATAGCTTTTAATCCGGCATTTATCAACTATAAATGTTTGACCTACGGATTTATTTGTTGTAGCTTATGCAAAAGTTACTGTTGAAAAGGATTGCTGTTATGAATGAAAACAATAAGACTGAAGCCGGAAATGAAAATAATCCTCAGCCGGCAATTATGATTAATACACAATATATTAAGGATTTGTCTTTGGAAATTCCGTTGGCTCCGGAGATTTTTCGCGAATTGACTGAAGCTCCTCACGTTGATATTCATGTTGATGTGGATGCTCAGCATATGCATGATAATTATTTTAATGTCAGTCTCAGTGTTAAAATGGACGGTAGTATAAAAGGGAAAAAGCTGTTTATTCTTGAGTTGGTCTATGCGGCGGTAGTTTCTTTGAATGTTCCGCAGGAGCACGTGGAGCCGGTGTTACTGGTGGAAATTCCTCGCCTGTTGTTCCCGTTTGCACGCAATATTGTCACTAACTGTTTGGTTGAAGGCGGTTTGCCTCCCTTTATGATTAATCCGATTGATTTTGCCGGGATGTATCACCAGCGGCAGAAAAATCAGTAAAAAATGCTGGATTTTAAAAAAACGATGTGTTATACATATTGACATTCAGGAATTAATTATTGGAAGTGGGGTCAAAAGCCCCGCTTTTTTGTTAGGAAAGACATATGCAAAACAAACATCATTTACAAGATTTGCTGGAACCTGTCATCAGCGAACTCGGCTATGAAACAGTACGCATTATGACAATCGGTCAAACGAATCCGACTTTGCAGATTATGATAGATAAGCTGGACGGAAGTGATATTGTGGTTGAAGACTGTGCTAAAGTTAGCCGCAAAGTTTCGGAAGTGTTGGATGAAAAAGATCCGATTAAAGATCAGTATAATCTGGAAGTCAGTTCTCCGGGCTTGGATCGGCCGTTGACCAAGCCGGAACATTTTGCGCGTTTTGCCGGATATGAAGCTAAAGTTGAAACCGATGAGCTGATAGAGAATCGCAAACGTTTTAAAGGCAAAATTCTTGATATTAATGACAGTGAAAATATCCGTTTTGAGATGGACGGAACGGAGTATGAAATTCCGTTTGCCGCAGTAAGCAAAGCTAAAATCGTTATTACTGACGAATTGCTGCAGAAGTATGTTGACGAGCATCCCGAATGCGGCGAGCATATCATTGAAGAATAATACGAATTTTTTAATCAATAAGGACTAATGAGGATAAAATGCAGAAAATCGAAAATATGCCCAGACCTGAAATTATTTTGGTTGCCGATACGGTAGCCCGTGAAAAAAACATTGAAAAAGAAGATGTTTTTGAAGCCATGGAAATTGCCATTCAGAAAGCGGCACGTTCTAAATATGGTTTTGAGCATGACATTCGTGCGGTTATTGACCGTAAGAGCGGTGCCATCAGTCTGGCGCGTTATCGTGAAATTGTGGAAGAAATTATTCCGGTTGAAGGTGAAGAAGAAGACACTCAAAGTGCTACCAAAATTTTGTTGGAAGATGCACAGGCTTACGATCCTGATGCTAAAATCGGTGATTTTATTATTGATGAGCTTCCGCCGATTGATTTTGGACGTATTGCTGCTCAAACCGCTAAGCAGGTGATTGTTCAGAAAGTTCGTGATGCCGAACGGAATAAACAGTTTGAAGAATATAAGGAAAAAGTCGGCACGATTATCAACGGTACTATTAAAAGAATCGAATTTGGTAATGTTATTCTTGATATCGGTAAGGCTGAAGCTGTTTTGCGCCGCGATGAAATCATTCCTCGGGAAAAATTCAAAAACGGTGACAGAGTTCGCGCTTATGTTTTAGATGTTCGTCGTGAAAATAAAGGTCCGCAAATTTTCCTGTCTCGTACTTGTCCGGAATTTATGGCCAAACTCTTTACTCAGGAAGTTCCCGAGATTTATGACGGTGTGGTCAAAATTATGAATGTGGCTCGTGATCCCGGTTCAAAAGCTAAAATTGCCGTTAAAGCCAATGATATGACAATTGACGCTGTTGGAGCGTGTGTCGGTTTGCGCGGTATTCGTGTTCAGGCTGTGGTTACCGAACTGCAGGGTGAAAAAATTGATATTGTTCCTTATTCTGAAGATAAGGCTCAGTATATTGTCAGTGCTTTGGCTCCGGCAGAAGTAACCAAAGTGGTTTTGGATGAAGAAAATAATCGTATTGAAGCTGTTGTGCCGCAAGAACAGTTCTCAATTGCTATCGGTCGTCGCGGTCAAAATGTTAAGTTGGCTTCTCAATTGTTGGGATGTGATATTGATGTTCTGACCGAAGAGCAGGAGCAAGAACGTCGTACTAATGAAAATAAAGTTCGTTCTCAGCGTTTCATTGAGGCTTTGGATGTTGACGAAATGATTGCTCATCTGTTGATTGCCGAAGGTTTCTCTACGGTTGATGAAATAGCTTTGGTTGCGTTGAATGAGTTGGCCGAAATTGAAGGTTTTGATGAAGATGTTGCCGCAGAACTGCAATCTCGTGCCAAGGCTTATATTGAAAAACGCAATGCAGAATTTGCCAAGAAAAGTGAAACTCTGGGTATTGATGAAAAGCTGAAAGGCATTGAAGGCTTAGATCAAGATATGATTTTGATTTTGGCTGACAAAGGCGTTAAAACCATTGATGATTTGGCTGATTTAGCTGCAGATGAATTAATGGAAATGCTGGGAGAGAATGTTCTTTCCGAAGTAGAAGCTAATCGGGTTATTATGGCGGCTCGTGCCCACTGGTTTGAATAAACTTGTCTGGCTGGGAACTAGAGCAATTTAGTTCGGTCTCGGAAAATTCACGTACTTCTATGTACGCTAGAATTTTCCTCGCCTTCTAAATCACTCTATTTCCCTACCCAGCCAAATTTATTCCATTTAACGAATAGGTTTGTTTATGGTTAAAGAAGATAAGGAACGGAAAGACATTGTCAGCGGGCAGGTGATGGACAGCAAAAATTTGCTGCGTTTTACCGTGACGCCTGACAATCAGGTTATTCCTGATTTTAAGAAGCGTTTGCCGGGTAAGGGAATGTATGTTGCTTGTTCTTTGTCTGCATTAAAAACAGCTGTTGCCAAAAATTTGTTTGCCAAGGCAGCTAAGAGGAATGTTCGTGTAAGTGATGATTTGATTCCCATGGTTGAAGCCATTTTGAAGAAAAAAGGCTTGGAGGTGATTTGTTTGGCGAAAAAAGCCGGTTCATTGTTGACCGGTTTTGAAAAAGTTTCGGAGGCGGTGAAAAAGGGAAAAGCCGCTTTCATCTTAGAGGCCAGAGATGCCGGAGTTGACGGACATGAAAAAATGTTGTCTTTGGCGAAAGAGCTGGAAGTTTTTGTGTTGTATGACGTTGAGGAGTTGGATCAGGCATTAGATAAGGTAAATACGGTACATACGGCTTTTTTGAAGACGGATATGTCAAAGATGGTTTATAACGAATTTAAAAGGCTGAATTCCTTCTTGAATTCATAATAAGTAAGAGTTACGGAGAATTGAATATATGACAGAAGATAATGCAAAAAGCAAACTCACATTATCAGGAAAATCGACACTTACCCTGAAAAATCTGGGTGACAGAGCACAATCTCGCGAAGGCAAAAAGATGGTGCAGGTAGAAGTGCGCAAAAAGAGAGTTATTAATCCGAATGCTGCGGCAGAAAATAATGTTAAATTGGACGAAGCGACGGCAATGAAGCTTAAGTTAATTGCCGAAGCTAAGGAGCATGAGGCTCGTCGTCGTCAGGAGGAAGAAGAGAAACAACGCCGCCGTCAAGAGGAACGTGAGCAGGAAGAAAAAGAGCGTTTGGCGCGTCAGGAAGAAGAAAAAGCTAAAAAAGCAGAATTTGCTCAAGATATTAAGGTTGCTGCTCAGAAAAGTGTTTCAACCGCTGAACAGGAAGACAAATCGTTTAAATCCAAGGAGAAAAAATCCAGAGATTATGACGAAGATGACGATACTTCTTCCGCTAAAAAATTTCATAAAGCTGCTGATTCTGAAAAAAGCAGGGATGATGCTTTTGAGCAGGATCGCAAAAAAGTTACTAAGCGTAGTTTTGAACCTCAGCGTCGCGGCGGTAAGGTTAATTTGCACAATATTATGGGCGGAGATGATGACGATGATGATTATGGCTTTGGTGCCCCGCGTCGTCGTTTTAAAAAGAAGCAACCCAAGCCTGTTCAGCAAGTTCAACCTCAGGAGAAGGTAATTAAAGAGGTAATTATTCCTGAAATTATCACCGTTCAGGAGTTGGCTAACCGTATGGCTGAAAAAAGTGCTGAGGTTATCAAAAAACTGATGGCTTTAGGGGTTATGGCTACGATTAACCAACCGATTGATGCTGATACGGCGCAGATTGTGGTTGAAGAATTGGGACATAAATTTAAACGCGTCGCTGATAGTGATGTGGAAGATGCCATTAAAGGTGCAGAAGATACACCTGAACAGATGTTGCCCAGAGCTCCGGTGGTGACGGTTATGGGACACGTTGACCATGGTAAAACGTCTTTGTTGGATGCTTTGCGTGAAACAAATGTTGTGGCTCGCGAAGCCGGTGGCATTACCCAACATATCGGTGCTTATCAGATTTTCACGCCGAACGGGGATAAAATTACTTTCATTGATACCCCCGGACACGAGGCATTTTCTGAAATGCGTGCCCGCGGTGCTAAGGTAACGGATATTGTGGTTTTGGTGGTGGCAGCCAATGATGGTATCATGCCGCAAACAGTTGAAGCTATTCGTCACGCTCAAGCTGCTGAAGTTCCTATCGTGGTTGCTATTAATAAGATTGATTTGCCGGGTGCTGATCCGATGAAAGTCAAAACAGCCTTGTTACAGCATGGTATTGCCGTAGAAGAAATGGGTGGTGATTCTTTGTGTGCTGAGGTTTCGGCAAAAAAACGCATTAATATCGACAAACTGCTGGAAGCCATTTTGCTGCAAGCAGAAATTCTGGATTTGAAAGCCAATCCGAATCGTATTGCCGAAGGTACGGTTGTTGAAGCTAAAATGGAAAAAGGACGCGGTTCTGTTGCTACGGTTTTGGTTCAGCGCGGTACGCTTAAAATCGGTGATATTTGTATTGCCGGTAAGGAATGGGGGCATGTTCGCGCTATGTTTAACGAACGTGGACAGAAGGTTCATGAAGCTGGTCCGGCTACTCCGGTTGAAGTATTGGGCTTGCAGGGAACACCGGCTGCCGGTGATGATTTTACCGTTGTTGCTGATGAAAATCAGGCGCGTGAAGTAACAAACTATCGTATTCGCAAAGAGCGCGATGCGAAGTTGGTGAAGAGTGCTAAATCCGCGATGGAGCAAATGCTGGATAAGATTAAATCAGGTGAAATTAAACACTTGCCGGTTATTATCAAGGCTGATGTTCAAGGTTCTATCGAAGCAATTGAAGGCACTCTGAATAAATTATCTACGGATGAAGTCAGCGTTCAGATTTTGCATTCAGCCGTCGGTCCGATTTCCGAATCTGATGTTACTCTGGCAAAAGCTTCAAATGCCTTTATTATCGGTTTTAACGTTCGTGCTATTCCGCAGGCTCGAGATATGGCTCGTCGCGATGGTGTTGATATTCGTTATTATTCGATTATCTATGATGTTGCCGATGATGTGAAAAAAGGTTTGGAGGGTATGCTCTCTCCTGAGCTGAAAGAAAAGATTCTCGGTTATGCTGAAATTCGTAATGTCTTTAACATTACCGGTGTTGGTAAAGTGGCCGGCTGTATGATTACCGAAGGTTTGGTCAAACGTGGTGCCAAAGTCCGCTTGCTGCGTGACAACGTGGTTATTCATGACGGCAGCCTCGGTCAGTTGAAACGCTTTAAAGAAGATGTCAAAGAAGTTAAAGACGGCTATGAATGCGGTATGAGCTTTGAAAACTACAATGACATTCAGGTTGGTGATTTTATTGAGTGTTATGAGATAGAGGCTATTGCCGCCAAATTATAAAAGGCGGTTTTGCAAAAGGGATATCATGCTGGTTATTTTATCGCTCGTGTAGCCAGATGTACACGTCGCTCAAAAATAACGGCGCAGCATATCCCTTTATCAAAACTGCAGGGGGAGAAGAGCCTGTATAACTAAAGGTAGTCAGAAAGTTTTTTATGTAGAGGAATAAAAAAATGGCCATTAAAGAACAGTCGCAGAGACAATTGCGTGTTGGGCAAGAGATTAAGAAGATTATTGCCGGAGAGATTCAGCATGATAATGTGCGGAATCTGGAGGGAATCGAAACAATGGTGACAATTACCGAGGTTCAAGTATCTCCGGATTTGAAATATTGCAATGTTTATTTCATTTCTTCCGATAATGATAAAAATAAGGAAGTGATGGGCGGTTTGCAATTGGCGGCCGGACATTTTCGTAAGGTTATCGGGCGTAAGACTTCTTTGCGCTATGTGCCGGAAATTAATTTCCGTTTGGATGACACTTTTGCGGAAGTTGATAAAATCGAACGGTTGCTGCATGATCCTAAAGTGCAGGAAGATTTACAAAAACCGGATGAACCGGAAGAAGAATAAGAAAAAGCCTCCATTAGGGAGGCTTTTTTTATGGGTTAAACGCTTTTTTGAATAGCTTGCTGTTTTTGCATGTATTCTTGAGCTTTGTTTGCCAACCAATTATAGATTTTTTGCATCTTTTCATCACCTCGGGCGGCAAAATCTTCGGGGTGCCATTGAATACATAAAATGTTCTTTTCATCATTGCCCCAAGCTTCAGGGGTGCCGTCGGCGGTGGCGGCGTAAATCTTTAAATCTGATATTTTATCATTGGGGAGCATAGCTTCTTTATGGCGGGAATTGGTTTCAATATGTCCGCTTCCGAGGATGTCGGCCAGTGGTGTGTTCGGGTAAATAAAGACTTCGTGGGCTTCCAGGTCTTTGGTTTTGTGTTCCAGTGACGTTTGGGTATATTCTTTAAGATTACGATACATTTTCATGCCGTGTATTCCACCCAGCATTTGGGCTCCGGCGCAAATGCCTAAAATCGGTAAGCCGTCCTGCTCAGCCTTTATGATTGAAGTGATGTAAGCATATGAGCGGCTTCCCGGTTTGTCTTCTGTGGTTTTGAGCGGATCGGTATAAAATTCGTTTGGCGAATTGAATGAGCCGCCGGGCAAAATTAAGCCGTCAACGCCATTCATTTGGGACAAGTTGTCATCGTAAGTTAAAAAGCGAAGATTGGTTCCGGATTGGACAATGGCTTTGGCATAAGGTATATCAATCGTATAATACCCTTTTTCACGCCCGAGAAGAAAAGCGACGGTTGGGGCATTTGAAGTCGGAACTTTGCATTCCAAACGAGCATAGTCTTCTTTTTTCAGGCTGAGCGAAGGAGTGATATTTTGTGCTGTCAGCGCTTCGATTATCTCGTCTTTAACACCGAATGCATTATATTCGGGCAGATAATCAAGATATATTTGTTTGGTTTTCATGGACGTTCTCCGAATCTTCTTAAAACACAGTATATTGCAAGACGGCTCTTTTGTCAAAAATATTGCATTACGTGAAAAACTGTTTATAATACCCTTTGATTGTTTAATTATTAAATTTTTAAGATTATGGAAATTATGAAAGATTATGAACTGCGCCGCTGCGGTTCACAGATTGTTTTTCGCCGTTTTATGAAACCGTTTGGTCAGTTTGAAACGGAATTTGTTGCAAACGAAGTTGTTAAGACCGATATTCCCGGACTGACAGTTCTTAAACGAGGCTTTAGCACTTATGCTTTGTTGCGGGAAAACGAGCAGACCTGTGTAAAGTATGAGTGCGTTGATTATATTCTCAGGAACGGACTTATTTTATTTCGGGTAAATAAGTGGTATTGGTGGCGTGACGACTTTGAGCGTATTTTGTTGGGCATGGCAATTGATAACCAAGGTCTCTTGTTTTTAAAAACGACTGATTTCGGCGATGTTTTCAGCTATTTTTCAGAGGGAAAGCCCGCGCAACTTTGCGTCAAAATACTTGAACCGCTGCAAGCTAAAGAAGCCGGCTGCCTGACGGCCGATATCTGCCGCATTTTAACGGACGAGGGCTGGCGTTATGTTAGTGTTATTTCTAAATACGAACAGGAATTGGCCGGGGGCTTCTTTGGCGAATATCAGAAAAAATATAAGGTTATCCTGAGTGAGAAGCCGTATGCCTCAATAGCGGATTATTATCATTTTGTGAAGACGTTTCAAAGCAGCAAGTCCGGTTTGGGCAGGGTTGCGGATTTTGAAGAAAAATTTGCGGCAGCCCTTTGGGAAGGAAAGGAACCATTCTTTGACGTGACTTTATGGCCTTCATTTACCGATTGCGGTGAAAATTTCGGCGTTAAGGTTATTGCCTGGACTCGAAAAATGTTTGAGGGTGAAACCAAAGGCGTTTACCTCGTGTTGGCAAAAGATGTGTCATATAAGCAGATTGCCGATGAGGTTGAAATAGGGCAGTTTAAAGACAATGCTTGTTTGTTCATCCGTTATGAAGGCAAGGAGGATAAAATTGTTTATCAGCCAAAATTTATCGGAGCTAAATTGAAGTTAATCAAATAAAAAAAAGCACTTCTTTGGAAGTGCTTTTTTTGTTGCCAGCTGTTTGGATATCCTTTAAGAAAGAAAAAAAGGAATGAAAAATGAGACATAAAAAAGGTGAAAATCTTAACGGCTGGCTAATTGTTGATAAGCCGCGAGATATGGGGTCAACGCAGGTGGTGAATCTGACGAGACGATTGTTTAATGCCAAAAAAAACGGCCATGCCGGAACGTTGGATCCTTTTGCGACCGGAATTCTGCCAATTGCTTTTGGTGAGGCAACGAAGCTGTTGCCTTATGTTACAGACGGTCGGAAAGAATATGAATTTGTTATTCAGTGGGGAAAGGCAACCAATACCGATGATTCCGAAGGGGAGCTTATCGGCGAATCGGACAGGATTCCCTCGCGTGAAGAAATATTGGGCGTTATTCCGTCTTTTATCGGAAAGGTGGTGCAAATTCCTCCGGCGTATTCAGCGATAAAAATCAACGGACAGCGGGCTTATCAGTTGGCTCGTAAAGGGGAAGAAGTGTCTATTCCCGAACGGGTGATTGATATTTATGATTTGGAACTGTTGGAAGAATTGCCGAATCAACAGGCGAAGTTTCGCGTGGAATGTTCAAAAGGGACATATGTGCGTACGCTGGGGCATGATTTGGCTGAAAAATTAGGAACTTGTGGCTATTTACAGGAACTGCGGCGCACAAAATGCGGTCAATTCGGTCTTGAGTCGAAAATTTTACTGGAAAA